>JAGUXU010000157.1 GCA_020061685.1 Candidatus Omnitrophota bacterium | reverse complement strand
TCGCAATCGGTAAAATCGAAGAACGCTACCTTAGGCCTTGGCCGCTTTTTCATGGCATTCTCCCCTAAAATCATTCAATTGGGCGTATGTAAATACGGGTCCGCTCTGGCATACGTAGATGCCTTCTATCTGGCAATGGCCGCATTTTCCGAGTCCGCAGCGCATCCTCCTCTCAAGCGAGACTATGATCTGATGGTCGGGAATATTTTTCTTGAGCAACTCCGAGATCACGAATTTATACATTATCGGAGGGCCTACTACCACCGCGTATATTCTCGCGGGATTCACATCCGCCCCGGTGATCAAGGTAGTTATTAGCCCGACGTTCCCTGTCCAGTCCGGGTCAGCCTTGTCCACCGTACAACTAAGCTTTATCTCGGCCCTCTTCATCCACTCGTTTGTCTCTTCCCTGAACAAAAAATCCTTGGGTGTCTTGCAGCCAAGCAATATCTGAACGCGCCCAAAATCCTTCCTGTTGTCCATGACATACCTGATCAGGGACCTGAGGGGCACGATGCCGAGCCCGCCGGCCACTATTACTAAATCGTATCCGAACATATTGTCTACGGGAAAACCTTTCCCGAAGGGGCCTCTTATTCCCACCGTATCCCTTTTTTTAAGTTTATGCAATGCGTTTGTAAACGACCCTGCGTTCCGGACCGTAAGGTCGAAATATCCCTTGTCCGTGGGAGAGGAACATACCGATATGGGCGCTTCTCCGACACCGAATATGGAGACCATGACGAATTGCCCGGGTTCATGGGCGAGGTTGATCTTGCCTTCTAATTCGATCCTGAAAAACTTCTCCTTATCACTCAGCATGCGGGTCTCTACCAACTTGCCCTTCATCGGCTTATAAGGCGAGGTCTTCATCTTCTCCAAGAGTATCTCTCTATCAATCATCCCGGCCCTCCAGGATCGAATTCACCGTCTCGATCAGTCTTATACCGGCCATACAGGTCCTTGAACATCTCCCGCAACCTGTGCAGAAGTACCTGTTAAATTTATCCTGCGAATACCTGAACTTCCTGTAATACCTGTGCCTTTGCCTTGCATCGCGTCCTTTCCGGAAATCCTCCCCCCCCGCGACCTTGGCGAAATCGTCCATCTGACAGGAGTTCCAGATGCGGTATCTGATGCCGTCGTTAAAAGACAGGTCCGTTTCGTCAAATATATCGAAACAATAACAGGTAGGGCATACCATGGTGCAATTCCCGCAGGCAATGCACCTTTTGCCTACATCCTGCCAGACTTCCGAATCAAAGGATTTGCCGAAAGCCCTGTAAACTTCTTGTATGGGCGCGGTAAACTCATTATTAAATATTTTCTTCTTGTTTTCCCTGACGCGTTCAAGCGCCATCATATCATCATCTGAGGCCTTTTTAATATAATTCAACCCTTTAAGCAGCCTTTCTCCTTTCTTGGAATTGATATGCAAGATAAAGGCGCCGCCGATATCTACCATCATAATATCATAACCGCCGCGCGGCTCATGGTTACCGACGGCAGTGCAACTGGCATATTTATCGCAGTATTCGAGGCATTCTATCCCTATAGCGGTCATCTTGTCTTTCCTGTTAAGATAATAGGGGTCCTCGGGGGTTTCCCTGAAGATGACATCCATGCATTGGATACCGGCTATATCGCAGGTATGGACTCCGAAGAGGATAAATTCCTCGAACTCCCCTATGGCCTTTGCCGTCTTGAAGGGACTGGCGCTGAACTTAAGTAATTTTTCTTTCTGGGGAAAATAATATTTCTTGGGCGGGAGTATGGTCGGGATATACTTTAAGCATACCTTCTCTACGTCCTTGACCGGCCTGAAGACAAAAAGGTTCTCCTTCTTCTGAGGAGCGTAGAGCCGGGCGCTTTTCTTTAAATGCTCGAGCCATTTGTTTAAATACTCTTTTTTTATAACGGCGTATTTCACGCTTCCATTCCTCTTGGCTTACTTGAATTCGATCTTAGTGATCTCCATTTCCGGGCCGCATGGGACCTTATTGAACTCTATCTCTAAGGCCTCCCATCTGGTTCCTTTCGTCTTATCTATGTAATGTTCCATAAAATGCTCTTTGCTTAATCCGCCGAATTCTGAGAGCGAAACGTATATCTTTCCTATCTTCCGGGAAGAATCCCTCTCCTCTTTCTCGAGAAATCCCAATATATTATCTATAAGGTGCGTCTCATGCATTCGCTATGAATTCAGGGATGCCCGGCTCCCTTGAGCATATCAAGAGCGTGGGGAAGGATATCAAGTATGGCCGCCAGAGACTCCCTTACGCCTTTCGGGCTGCCCGGTAAATTTATTATGACCGAATTTCCTCTTATCGCGCTTATTCCCCTTGAGAGCACGGCGTTCTTTGTCTTTTTAAGGCCTTCTGACCTTATAAGTTCGGAGATGCCGGGTATCGTCTTTTGGGATATTTCGGCCGTAGCTTCCGGCGTCACATCTCTCGGCCCTAAGCCCGTACCGCCTGTCGTAAAGACGATATCCGCTTTTAATTTATCGCAAGAGAGCAGAAGTTTCTCCTTTATCAGATGGGCTTCATCAGGGATTATATCATATAAAATAACCTCCGCGCCTATATTTTTAATCATCTCTATTATGACTTTGCCGCTCTCGTCCTGCCTCTCGCCTCTTGAGCACTTGTCGCTTATCGTCAATACGGCCGCTTTAAACATTCCCGCTCACCTCGATATCGTCTCCGACGCGGATCTCCCCGCCTTTTAATACCTTCGCGAATATGCCCTCACGGGGCATGATACAATTTCCTATCTTATAATAGATGGCGCAATACTTATGGCATTCCTTGCCTATCTTCGAGATCTCCAGGACCGCCTCCCTGCCGACCTTCAGCGTATCGCCGATCTTTAAATCAGCGAGATTTATCCCTTCGGTCGTGATATTCTCCGCGAAATCACCCGCTTTTAATGACGTGCCGGTCTTTTTGACTTTATCGCATTCTTTCTGTTTCTTTATGCTCTCTATGGAAAGCAGGCTCACCTGCCTTATCTCATCTCCCGCATGCGCGTCTTTATCTAAACCATGGCCTTTTATCAGCAAAGCTGTTTTGACCGGGGTCTTTGAGGTCCCTTTATGCTTGCTCGAATTGATCGAAAAGATCCGGCCTGTCTTTATCTCATTTTTTGTCTCTTTTGTAGACACCGCTCTTCCCCCCTCTTTTCTCGATCAAATAAATATCCTTTATCTCTATAGATCTCGTAAACATCTTGCACATATCATATATGGTAAGGGCGGCTACGGAACAGGCAACCATCGCTTCCATCTCGACCCCTGTCTTCCCGGTCGTCCTGACCGTCGACTCCGCTAAAATACCGTCTGCCTTAAATGTAAAATCTACCTCGGCATATTCAATGTCGATGTTATGGCATAACGGAATAAGCTCCGATGTCTTTTTGACCGCGAGGATAGCCGCGACCCTCGCGTCCTCTAAGACATCTCCTTTGGGCATATCGTCATTCTTGATCCTCTTTATGATCTCTTTATTCAGTTTAACGAAGGCCCTTGCTTTGGCTGTTCTCCTTGTCTTTCCTTTATCTCCGACATCTATCATTCCCATTTTTATCCTCCGATAGTGCTCATCTCGATACCGCAGCGGTTTGCCGCTTTCTTTTTATTGTAATCGTACTTTGTGCTTAATATATTTTTTAGGTACGCGAGCAATTTGTCGTCGCCGCTGCCGTCCCGCAGCAAGGGCCTAAGGTCGTAGATATATCCCGAAAATAGGCACGGCGAGACCCTTCCCGCGCAGTCGACCCTTATCCTGTTACATTCGCCGCAAAAATCCCTGCTGGCATTACTGATAAACCCTATGGCGCCTGTCGAATCTTTTATCTTATAGTATTCAGCCGGGCCGTTTCCTCTAACGCCGGAGATCTTATCTATTTCTCCGAATTCCCCGGATATCTTTTTCCTTACGTCCTCGCCTTCGATCAGGGAGCCGGCCAGTTTATGGGACCGTTTATTGGTGGGGAAAAGCTCTATAAAACGGACGGTCAAGGGCCGTTTGAGCGTCAACCGCGCGAAATCCGTTATTTCATCGTCATTTATCCCCTTCATTAATATGACGTTTAACTTTACGGGTTGAAGGCCTGTCTCGATCGATCTTTCAATGCCGGCCCATACATCATCAAAATGATCCGAACCCGTAATATGCCTGAATTTTTCCTTTTTCAGGGTATCGAGACTTACGTTTACCCTGTCAAGGCCGGCTTTCTTAAGCTCATCTGCGAGGAGATCCAGATAGACGCCGTTCGTGGTCATCGCTATCTCTTCCAGCCCTTTTATGCCTTTTAACATTTTGATCAGTTCCACAAGGTCTCTTTTTATCAACGGCTCCCCGCCGGTCAGCCGCAATTTCTTTATCCCCGCCTTTGCAAAGAAAGAGACTGCCTTGACTATCTCCTCGTATCTAAGGACCTCATCGCGGCCTAAAAATTGGCTCTTCTTAAGCGGAGAGCAGTATATGCAGTTTAAGTTGCACCTGTCGGTCAGTGAAAATCTCAGATAATCTACGGTTAAATCTTTTTCCATGTTATAAATCCTACCTTTGATCCCTTCTTTATGACGCCGGTATGCGGCCCTATCGCCATAAAACCGTCCGCTTTAGAGAGCGCAAGGACATCTGCCGAGCCGTGGCTCGTTACGGGAGTCAGGTAATAGCGGTTTTCCCTTTTTAATACCTCTACTAAAACGAAATGTTTGCGTCCGAGTTTTGAATGAAATCCTGTCTCGATAACGCCTTCTTTAAATCCGGGTTTGCCACATTGGCAGCCCCTCATCTTATTTAAGGCCGGGCGCACGAAGATGAGATAGGCCAAAAAATTTGAGACGGGATTGCCCGGGATCCCAAAGATAATCGTGTTCTTTCGGCGGGCGAAAAAGAGAGGTTTTCCCGGCTTAATGTTTACCTTATGGAATATCTTTTTTATGCCCATACCCTCTAAGACACTTGGGATGAGGTCATAGTCTCCCATCGATACACCGCCGGAGATCAGGAGGATATCGGTATCGAGCCCCCTTCTTATCTCTTTTTTTAAGTCCCTGACATTGTCTTTTGCGATCCCAAGAAAGCGTGGTTCAATGCCGTCCGCTTTCAGGAGCGCTGAGAGCATCGGGCCGTTACTGTTATATATCTTATTCCTGCCCAACTTTTTACCTAAAGGGACGATCTCGCCGCCGGTATTTAAGATAGCGACTCGCGGCCTGCCGCTTGCCTTTACGGAGGGTATGCCGATAGTAGCGAGAACAGCCACGTGGGAAGGAGAGATCCTTATTCCCTTTTGAAGGACCTTTTGCCTTTTTTTAAGGTCTTCCCCTTTAAAACATACGTTTTCTCCTTTTTCCGCGGATCTGGACAATTCCACGTATTTTCCCTGCTGCCGGCTGTCTTCTACCATGACAACGCTATCCGCGCCCTTTGGCATCGGCGCCCCTGTCATTATCTTTACGCATTCGCCCCTTGCAAGCCTCCTGCCGAATGCCTCTCCCGCCTGAATAAGGCCTAAGCACCTTAATCTTGCGGGGATCTTCTTGACATCCGAGGACTTCACCGCATAACCGTCCACCGCCGATTTATCAAAAGGCGGCATCTCGATTCCCGAATAGGCGTCCTCTTTGAGGACTCTGCCCATAGATCCATCGAGAGGCACTTCTTCTGCAGGGAGAATACCGGTATTTTTCAATATCATGCTTAAGGCTTCTTCAAACTCTATCATCTCGAAAATCCTCCTGTTAAAACCATTTAAACCGCTTCCCTTCTGATAACGTGGATCGCCGTAGCTTTAAATGAGACGAAAATTTCCTCTCCTATCTTTAAATCCAGATTCTCAAGGGATTGCTTGGTCACGGACGCGGCTAGATCAAACCCGCAATCTAAATTCAGTTTATATTCCAGCCCCCATGGATCAATATTAATGATCTTTGCCTTAAAGTTATTGCGGGCGCTCGTCGTCTCCAAATACCTTGATAATACGACGTCTTCGGGCCTTATGCAGATAAATACGCTGTCTCCTGCATTATATGCCGAAACCGCCTCCAGTACCTTATCCGCGACTTTAATAAAACACAGGTTATCCTCTTTCCTTGCTATTATACCTTCGATGATCGTCTCCACTCCGACAAAATCTGCGACCTCTCTTGAGGCAGGCTTGGTAAATATATCCTGAGGCTTGCCCTGCTGCAGGATCTTCCCGTCTTTCATTACAGCCATGCTATCAGCGAGGCTTAACGCCTCTGCCTGATCCTGCGTGACAAATATCGATGTAATCTTATTGGACCTGACTATCTTGCGCAACTCATCGATCAACGATTCCTTATAACGTTCGTCTAAGCTTAAAAATGGCTCATCAAGCAAAAGCAGCTTTGGCTCCGTGACAAAGGCCCTCGCAAGCGCTACGCGATGTTTCTCGCCCTGTGAAAGCGCGGCCGCATTGCTGTCCCTTAGATGGTTTATCTTAAAGAGTTCGAGCATCGCTTCCGCGCGGCCGCCGTTATGGACCCCCCTTAATCTAAGCGGCAAAAAAACATTCTCGTAAACCGTTTTGTTTAAAAGATACGGCTGCGAAAACACAAAAGATATTTGGCGGCGTAACGATAAACTATTCTTACCGTTCAAAACATCCTGCCCGAAAACCTCCACTCCGCCGCTCTGCGGCCTATCAAACATGGCGATGACATTTAAAAGTGTGGTCTTGCCCGCCCCGTTGGGCCCGATAACAGTGAGGACCTTCCCCTCTTCGATAACAAGCTTTTCTACGGAAAGGCTGAAACGCTTGGAATATTCTAAATTAAGGTTTGATATCTTAACCATTCGATCTTACCTTATGCTGCTGAATGAATGTCAACGCTAAGTTAACGATAAAGCTCATTGCAAGCAGGGTCAGGCCAAGCGCTATGGCGATCTCGAAATTTCCCATATTGGTTTCCAGCACTGTGGCGGTAGTCAATACGCGGGTCTGCCCTTTAATGTTGCCGCCGACCATCATCACCGCGCCGACTTCCGAGATAATACTGCCGAAACCCGCGATCACCGCCGCCAGAACAGAAAGCCTGATCTCCTTAAGTAATACGCAAATGGACTGCCTTGTTGTGGCGCCTAAGGCCAATATCTGCTGATAAAATCCGGGGTCGACGCTCTGCACGGCCGCAAGGGACAAGCCGGTGATTATCGGTGTGGCTATGATCACCTGTGCTACGATCATCCCTTTTGGGGTGTATAACCACTGCAGGAATCCAAAGGGGCCGTTTCTGGATAAGAAAAGCACTACAAACAAGCCCACCACAACCGGCGGCAGGCCCATGCCTGTATTTATCAAGGCGATAATAATTTTTTTGAGAGGGAACTTCTTGATGGCGATGATGCTTCCGAGGGGCAGTCCGATGCATACCGCGATAAGAGTAGCGACTATAGATACATATAAAGAAAGTTTTAGTATGACAAGGACTTCGTTCACTTTTATAGATTCTCCTTTAAATCCCAAAAGAAAAGCTGCTGGCCGAATTTTTCTTTGCCGAAATTCTCGACGATTTCTCTGGAATCTTCGGAAAGCAGGAAATTAAACAGGGTCCGCGCTCCATTAGCATTGACCTTAGGAAATTTATCCGGATTAATTAATATCAGACTGTAACGGTTAATCAGCGCCTCGTCTCCTTCAGAAATTATCACTAGATCAATGGACCTCTTCAGCGACAGATATGATGACCTGTCGGCTAAGACGTAACCTTGTTTTTCATCAGCTATCACTACTGTCTGTGCCATGCCTTGGCCTACTTCTATGTAGGCATCTTTATCAGGCGACACGCCCGCCTCTTTCCAGATCGACTTTTCTTTCTTATGGGTGCCTGAATTATCTCCACGCGAGACAAAAAGCGCTTTTGCCTTGGCGATCTTTGTAAATGCCTCCGCCGCTTTTTTTGTGCCCATGACTTTAGCCGGGTCGTTTTTTGGGCCTAATATCACAAAATCATTATGCATGAAGGTAATTCTGGTTATGCCATAGCCCTCATCCATAAACTGTTTTTCATCGACCGGGCTGTGCACCCACAAGATATCCGCTTCGCCGGTTCTGCCCATCTGAATCGCCTGGCCTGTGCCGACCGCGATGGCTTTTACCGTAAAACCCGTCTTTTTATGAAATGCGTCAATCAACACGTCCAATAATCCCGTGTCCTGCACGCTCGTAGTAGTGGCCAGGATTATATTTTTATCCCCGGCCGCGCCGCAATTGAAGACCAAACCGATCATTAATGATGCCAAAATGAGCGCTAACCCAAGTTTCATATTATCCTTTCATCATGGCTGTAAATGTTCATCCTGTCGCCTCTGGCAAAACCCACAAGGGTTATCCCCATATCCCGGGAGAGTTTTATGGCCTGATCGGTCGGGGCGCTTCTGGAGACCAGTATCGGGATCGCGCATTTTTGCGTCTTAAAGATGATCTCCGATGAAAGCCTCCCGCTGGTTATTATAATCATGCCCTCAAAAGAGCCGCCCTCTTTTAACCTCTTGCCGATGACCTTGTCGATAGCGTTATGCCTTCCTATATCTTCCCTGAAGATCAGTATAGCTTTATCATCCGCCAGAGCCGCGCTGTGCACACCGCCTGTTTTTAGATAGGTCTCAGACTTTCTTTGGAACTCCGTAACCAATGAACCGATCCTTTCCTTTTCTATCTTGAAATCCGAGATAATCTTGAATTTGTGGGCGAGGTCCGCCGCATCATAAAATAAGGTCCCGCGGCCGCAACCTGAGGTATACACCCTCTTGAAGATCAGTTCTTTCGCTATACTGTCATTAGACAACTCCACATGTGCCACCCAATGCTGATGGTCGATGACGATCTTGTTTATATCCCCTTCTTTTTTAATCAAACCTGAGGTGAAGAGAAATCCCCTTACAAGGTCTTCGAGATCCGCCGGCATACATAAAAGGGTCACCAGTTCCTTATCGTCCACTATAAGGGTAAAAGGGACTTCTACGGCCACTGAATCCTCAATGGCTTCTTTATCGTTCCCTTTTATCTTTGTTACTTTAAATGATTCCATCGATTACAAAAATATCTCCTTGTAGCGCCTGTTCGTATAGATCTTCACATCTTCTTCAAGCTTTTCGAATTTTTCCAGCAGGCCTTTGGCGCAATCCGTCAGGACCGCTCCGCCGCCTTCTCTGCCCCCTTTGACTTTTATCAATAACGGCCTCCCGAGGCGTTTTTCCGCTGAGCGGATGTAGCTCCATGCGTGCCTATATGACATATTCATTTTCTTAGCAGCCTTGTTGATAGAACCTGCCTCGCCGATCGCTTTTAAGATAAGGGACTTACCTATTCCGAAAACCAAGTCTCCGTCTTTTTCAAACCAGACCTTTGATTTTACCTGCATGTATTTTCCCTCCCGCCTCGTTCAGGTCTTCTTCTGTATTTAAATTCTTGAACATATTCCTGAGCAAAAGATCATCTTCTAAATCCCAATAAGCGACATCGATGGTTTCCAGGAAACTTCTTATTGAATGATCACCGCTGTTTTTTACGAAACCACATATTTTATCTTTCAAATTCTTCTTATATACGGCGTGAAGCGGCTCTATTAAGGTCCCGACCCTCGGCACAAACGCTTCACAATCGACTTTATCGAAATATTCCAATTCCTTTCGGATATAAGCGTTATGCAAAAATGGCATATCGCATGCTACAAAAAAAACGGCTTCTTTAGACGTCTTGGATAAGGCGGCGTGGATGCCGCCCAAGGGGCCGATATCTTTTATCTCGTCGCCGATAATACGGCAATCTTTCTTATAGGCCGAATACTCTGCCGGAGAATTAGTCACGATAAAGACATCGGGAAATATCTCTTTCAGGAGCTTTATCGTCTTTTGAATAAGCGGGGCGCCGTCTATTTCGACAAAGGCCTTATTCCTTCCGCCCATCCTTTTATTCTTGCCGCCCGACAAGATAGCGGCGGATATATTCACTGAAATTTTATCAGAAGGCATGTTCTTTGGCGCGAAAATGCTTTATTTCCTCGTAACTGAAGACCGGCCCGTCAATGCAGACGAATTTATCATCGATATTGCAGTGCCCGCACTTGCCGATCCCGCATTTCATATAACGTTCGAGCGTCATTATGATATCCTTATCCTCGAAACCGGATTCCTTAAGCTTGATCGCTACGAATTTTATCATGATAGGCGGGCCGCATAAGATAGTGACGGCGTTTTCAGGGTTTACGTGGGTATCTTTCCATAATTCTGTCACGACACCTATCCTGCATCCCCATCCCACGCACGGTTTATCTACGGTCAGCCATACCTCGGTGTCGGGAATTTTCTTCCAGTCCTCAAGCTCGCTCTTAAAACAGAGGTCGTCGGGAGTCCGCGCGCCGTATAATATCTTTATATGCTTGAAGTCCTTGCGGTTATCCATGACCAGGTTTATAAGGCTGCGGACCGGCGCAAGGCCTATGCCTCCGGCTATAAAATAAAGGTTCTTGCCTTTGAGCTCTTCGAAAGGAAATGAATTCCCGTAGGGGCCTCTCAGGTATAGTGTGTCGCCTTTCTTTAGATCATGGATACTCTTGGTGACTTTTCCCATCGCGCGTATCGTAAATTCAAGGAAGCCCTTCCTGGATGGCGAAGAAGTTATGGAGATGGGCGCTTCTCCCGCGCCGATAACCGAGACTTCCATAAATTGGCCCTGTTTATATTGAAAACTATCCGCGAGGTTCTTGTCTGTAAACCGCACCCGGAAAGTCTTTGTATCGACGGTTTCTCCCCTGATATCTTCGATTACCGCCGGGAATGGAATGTATTCGTTCTTCATGATCACATTATCTTTCTTTGTTCCGTTATTTCCTGGATGAATTTTGAGATGCCTATATCCACAGGGCAACTTGAGAGGCAGCGACCGCATCCCACGCAACCGCTCATTCCTGTGACTTTGTAGTCAAATTTAAGTTTATGTTCATACCTGCGCGATGTCCTGAGCCATTTTTCTCTTCTTGGATTGTGCCCGCTCGTCTCACGGGTATAGCCCTCAAAGACGCAGGTATCCCAGTTTCGCACACGCTCGCCTTCCTTACCGTCGGTATTATCAAAGACGTTAAAACAGGTGCACGTAGGACAGGTATAAAGGCAGGCGCCGCAGTAAATGCATCTCTCGCCTATTCTCTTGTAATTTTCTTCCGGCAGGAAGCCATCCTGCGCCATAAGGTCTAAGGCCTTCTGAAAATCCACCTTTAATTCGATATTTCCGGATGCCTTTGACTTTATTTCGGATATGGACTTGCCGGCATTTTCCGAAAAATCCTTGAAATACTTCTTAAATTTATCGACGAATGCTTCGCCTTTCTTGGAGCCCGTCTCTACCAAATAAGAGTCTCCGGTGTCTACGAGCTGCAGATCGTATCCTTCTTTCGCGAAGGGCCCTGTCTTCGCTGAGGTACAAAAACAGGTCGGCCGCGGCGGCTTGATACAACCGATAACAACAATGAACCTGTTCTGTATACGGCTTAGATAATATTTATCCTCGAAATTGCGTTTATAGAAATCGTCGGCAAAAAGCATGCCTTTTAAATCGCATGACTTGATCCCGAATAACAACTTCGGCGAGGACTCAGTCACCTCTTTGATCTTTCCGGATTTAAATTCAAGCAG
>JAGUXU010000169.1 GCA_020061685.1 Candidatus Omnitrophota bacterium | reverse complement strand
TTCCTGCTGGTATTATGTTTATCTCGACACGGATCAGAATCCCTCTACCGGTTTTAACGCCGGCGGCTGGAAGATGGGCGCGGATTACAGGATTTACATCGATAAGGGCGTTACCTGTATACAGAAATTCATGGGCACAGAGCAGGGGCAGGACGTTTGGGGTTGGGGGCAGGAGGTTAACGGCGCCCAGACAATAAAGATTGCTTATAAGGCGGAGGTGCTGGAGTGCGTCGTTCCAAGGAAAGATATAAAGGAGACTAACGCTTCCGAGGCCGTGGATATTATGTGGGCTTCATGGGCGGAAAGTTTCGATTCTATTCCTGATCCCGCCGAAAAACCGGTGACTCATAAGTATTCCCCTAAGCCGCAATAGGAAAAAGACGGCCCATTCGACAAGGAATCTAAAAATGAAAGTTTTGGTTACGGGCGGGGCGGGATTCATCGGCAGTCATATAGTTGAGAATTTTCACGAGAAGGCCGAAGTGGTGGTCTTGGACAATTTAAGGACAGGCTTTAAGCGCAATGTAGAGAAATTCAACGTTAAATTTGTCGAAGGCAGTGTTACAGATTACCCGCTTCTTGCCGCGGCAGCCAAAGGAGTAGATTATGTCTTTCATTTGGCCGCTATGATCAGCGTACCCGAGAGCATGTTAAAACCGTTTGATTGCGTCGATATCAATGTTAACGGGACGCTTAATGTCCTGAAGGCGGCCGTGGAGAATAAGGTCAAGAAAGTTGTCCTGTCTTCCTCCGCGGCAATTTACGGGGATAACCCGGTGGTGCCCAAGATAGAAACGATGCTGCCGGAACCGAAGAGCCCTTACGCGGTAACCAAGCTTGACGGGGAATACTACCTTAATCTATGCCAGAAAGAATGGGGCGTTAAGACGGCGTCGCTAAGATATTTTAATGTCTTTGGGCCCCGGCAGGATCCCAAATCGCAATATGCCGCGGCTATTCCCATCTTCGTCCATAACGCCATACAAAATAAGGACATCACGATTTTTGGCGACGGCCTTCAGACAAGGGATTTCGTGTATGTCAAGGACGTTGTCAGGGCCAATGCGCTCGCGATGGAAAAGGGCGAAGGCGTGTATAATGTGGCTTGCGGGGGGAAAATAACGATCAATGATTTAGCCCGTAAGATAATAATGATAACCGGCTCAAAATCCAAGATAGTCTACGCGCCCGAGAGGCTCGGAGATGTGAAGCATTCCATGGCGGATATATCTCAAATAGGCAGGTTAGGATTCAAGCCGGAATTTAACCAAGACGAAGGGCTCAAGAAAACGGTAGATTATTTTGTGAGCCTTTATGAAAAAAACTGAAAAACCCAACAATTATCAGTATATTTGCAGAAAGATAAGTGACCGCATAAAACCAGACGGCGTCTTATGCGAAAGCGTTTGGAAAGATATCGAGACTATCGTTCTGGTTCGAAATGACGGAGAAAGGCTCGATCCGGCCTATTCCACACAAGCGCAAATCTGCCGGGATGACGAAAACCTTTATATAAGGTTTTTATGCAAAGACCCGCATATTTGGGCTACAATGAAAGGCAGGAATGAGCCGTTATGGGAAGAAGAGGTAGTCGAAGTTTTTATCGACCCTGACGGCGATGGAAGAAATTATATCGAATTGGAAGTAAATCCGCTGAACAACATTTTGGCGCTTCTTATTCCCGGCGTTGGCGCCGTAGGCAACTGGAAAGAAAATGCCGACTTTGAACTCAGCGGCCTTAAAACTTATGTATCTCAAGATGGCCAAGGCTGGCTGGCAAATATTATCATCCCTTTTAGGAATTTCAAGCCTTGGGCCAGTGTTCCTCCCAAAGGAAGGGATATCTGGCATTTAAATTTGTATCGCGTAGAAAGGCCGGTTAAGCAGCGGCCGCAGGATTGCATATTGATAGCGTGGTCGCCCACGCTTCGCGATACTTTTCACGTACCGCAGTCGTTTGGGGAAGTTGTGTTTGCAGGAGAAACGATCTTATGAAACCACTGATAAACACGGATGAACACAGTAAAAAACTTCTTTATAAGGAATTGACAGGCGAGATTATAGAATCAGCCTGCAAGGTTCATAATACGTTAGGATGTGGATTGCTTGAAAAAGTGTACGAAAATTCACTTGCATGGGAACTGGAATTAAAGAAAAGAGAAGTTTTCTCACAAAAAAGAATTTAAAGTTGTTTATTGCGAAAAAGAAGTCGGGCTATATTATGCTGATTTAGTCATTGAAGATAAAGTAATAGTGGAAGTGAAAGCAGTAGAAGATATAAATGATATTCATCGCGCTCAGTTGTTAAAC
Source organism: Candidatus Omnitrophota bacterium (assembly GCA_020061685.1). GTDB lineage: Bacteria > Omnitrophota > Gorgyraeia > Pluralincolimonadales > Pluralincolimonadaceae > JAGUXU01. Next base: position 4,720 of record JAGUXU010000169.1, on the reverse strand, counting down.
TATCTTAGAATCTCTAAGTTAAGAGTAGGCCTAATCATAAACTTTGCAGAGCCGAAATTGAAGTATGAAAGATTTATAATTTAATCAGTGTTTACCCGTGTTAATCCGTGGTTACAAAAAAGACAACATGGAGGAATAAGAAATGATTAAAATCGGCATAGTAGGAGCGGGGTTTATCGGAAATATCCATTCCGGCGTCTATCAATGTTTGCCGGATGTGAAAGTGGTATCTGTCTGTGATATAAGAAGTGAAAAGGCCGAGGCATTGGCCGGGAAGTTCAACGCGAAAAAATTCACCGATTTTAAGACGATGCTGAAGGATTCCGAGTTGGATATGGTCGACGTTTGCCTTCCTACTTTTATGCATAAAGAGTACGCGATCAAGGCGGCTAATGCCGGCTGCAACGTTCTTTGCGAGAAGCCGATGGCTTTGAATTTAAAAGAGGCCGGCCAGATGATAAAGGCCTGCAAGAAAAATAAGATCAAATTCATGGTTGCCCACTGCATAAGGTTTTGGCCGGAATATCAATATCTATACGATGTGGTAAAAAACGGGGAATTCGGAGAGCTAAGGACTATCGCCATGAGCAGGCTCAGCCCTACTCCTATTTGGAGCTGGCGCAATTGGGTATTGGATGCTCCGAAGAGCGGTTTGGCGACGCTGGATTTGCATATACATGACACCGATTACCTTTTGTACCTCTTGGGCAAGCCCCAGTCGGTCTCTTCAGCGGGCCGCAGGGAAAAGAGAGGCTGGTCGCACGTTTATTCCGTATTCAGGTATAAAAATAACGTAAGCGCGTTTATCGAAGGCGGATGGGATTATCCGGAAAATTTCCCGTTCCAGATGGCCTACAGGGCCCGTTTCGAGAAAGCCGCGGTTGTTTTCAATTCGACCGCGACTCCCTCGGTATCCGTATATCAGGTAGGAAAGAAAACCCGGTATCCTAAGATCAAAGCGCCTGACGTCGGTAAGCTTGATGCGGGAGGCAATATCTCAGTCTTGGGCGGGTATTATAATGAGATAAGATATTTCATCGATTGTTTAAAGAAAAATAAGGCTCCTAAGATTGTAACGCCCGAGGATGCCCGTGATTCTTTGGCGTTAGTGTTGCAGGAAATAAAGTCACTCAACAGTAATAAGGAAGTGTCTTTAAAATAACGAAAGAAGGGATGCCGTATGGTTAAGATAGGGATGATCAGTTTTGCCCATATGCACTCGTTTAGTTATGCCGAGTGCCTCAAATCCCTGCCTAACGCAAAGATAACTGCTGTCTCGGACAGGGACTGGAAAAGAGGTCGATTGGCCTCTCGGCGCCTTAAGGCGCCTTATTTTAAGGATTATCAGGATCTCTTGAAACAGGACGTTGACGCAGTGGTGATTTGTTCTGAAAATTCCCGGCACAAAGAACTAGCCGTTGCTGCCGCCAGAGCAGGCAAGCATATTCTATGCGAAAAGCCCATCTCGACTAATATTAAAGACGCGCAATCGATGATCGAGGCGGCCCGTGAGCATAACGTCAAGTTGCAAATCGCTTTTCCCTGCCGCTTCATTCCGGCGATGATCTGGCTTAAGGAGTTTCTCTCCAGCGGCGGCATAGGAGAAGTTTTGGCTATAAGCGCCACAAATCACGGGACTATGCCGGGTAGCTGGTTTGTCGACAAAAAATTATCCGGCGGCGGGGCTATAATAGACCATACCGTTCATATAGTTGACCTTATACGCTGGATGCTGAAGATAGAAGTAGAGGAAGTTTATGCCGAGATCGATACCTCGTTCTTTAAATTGAAAATAGATGACTGCGGGATCCTGAATATGAAGTTTGATAATGGCGTTATCGCTACTTTGGACGCAAGCTGGTCAAGGCCGATAAAGTCCTTTCCCACATGGGGAGATGTGACGATGAGGGTCAAAGGCACCGAAGCCGAAGTCTATGTAGATTCCTTTGCCCAGCATGTGAAAGTCTACAATAACAGGGAAATAAAGTCTTCTTGGCAATACTGGGGAGATAATATGGATATTGGATTGATTAAGGATTTCGTAAAGAATATCGAAGAAAATTTACCTCCCAGCATAAGCGGAGAAGACGGCCTTAGGGCAATGGAAGCGGCTTTAGCCGCCTATAGATCAAACGAGTTGAAAGCACCCGTTAAACTGCCCTTAACGAAGTAATATTCAGATGTGTCATTGCCCGACCCGATCGGGCAATCTAGGCTCTTTCTGGATCGTCCGGTCAAGCCGGACGATGACAAAAATGAGGACACAAAATTTTACTCTAAAAAAACAAATAATTAATCTTGACAAATTATCGGGATGTGATATCATTAGTCTACCTAAACTAAAACGTTTTAGAATCCCACTTAACTACTTTATTTACTAATTATCTAAAAGGTTTTAGAATACAGGTAAAAAGAGAAAGGGGGTGAACAAGAATATGCAGAAAATACTTTTCCTTGCAGCAGCTTTGGTATTAGCATTCGCTCCTGCTTCAGCTCAGGCGATAACGATTGATGGTTCATTCGATGATTGGACTGGGATAACTGAGTTGGTTACGGACGCTTCAGGTGATGGTACTCCTGTAGACTGGTTAAAGGGCTGGGTAACTGATGAGGGTTCAAATTTCTACTTCGGCTATCAAACCAACGGCAATGTTGATTTCGATAGCAATGCATGGAGATATAACCTCTTCCTAGATACCGACCAGAACGCAAGTACAGGATACAACTTTGGTGGTATCGGAGCGGATTATATGGTGCAAGGCGGAACTCTCTGGCAATCTAACGCAACTTGGTGGGACTGGACCAACTTAGGGTTGCAGTCTTATGGCATTTCAGGGGATCGCCTAGAGCTGAGTTTTGCCAAGACAAGCATTGGTTCTCCTAATGCCTTTGATATAGTATTCATGGGAGACAATGACACCGATGATCTGATGCCGGATTCAGGAAAGTCTACATACGTAGTTCCTGAACCTACATCGCTTCTATTGCTTGGCTCCGGTTTAGTTGGTCTGCTCAGTTTTACAAGAAAAAAGAAGTAAATCAAGATATAAGAAACCGGCTCCCCGAGGAAATTATCAGAGAGCTCTGGCACAGGATAATGACTTGGGGAGCGCGGTTCTTATTAAATAAAATTAAAGGCTGAATCTTTTTCCGGACTAATATTACATAATAAAAATAATGAAATTGCCGATACTAATTTATAGCGCCGTCGATCTCAAAAACGCCAAGTTATCATAACTTGGCGTTTTTTAACCCCCAACAGGGAGGCCTTAAGATGACTAAGCGATTCTTTGGTTTGGCAGTTATTCTTCTGGTAACGCTGTTTACACCTCTAATTTCTTCTGCCTCCACTATAACCGTAGACGGTTCAACTTCTGACTGGGCAGGTATCACTGCCCTTGGCACAGACGCAGATGACGTCTCGGACGACAGCGCAGACATAAAAGCCTCCTATGCGACCAATGACTCGGATAACCTCTATTTAAGGCTCGATCTCTACGGCAGTCTCAACGCTACCGGCCATATGTATTTTATCTACCTCGACACAGACCAGAACACCCAAACCGGCTTTACCTACGGCTGGTGGTCTACAGGCGCGGACTATCGTATCTACATAGACCAGTGGAACATAGGCCTTCAGAAGTTCATGGGCTCATCCCAGACAGATGACACTTGGGGCTGGGCAGGGGTAATCTACTCCTTAAAGACCATACCCATAGCCTACAATCAGGGCATATTGGAATGCGCAATCCCCAGAGCCGATATAGGGGAGGCCTCTTTCCCCGAGTCCAACAATATCCTGTTTAGGGCTTGGCCGGGCGATGACTCGATACCTTACTTTAACGCGACCCCTCTAGCCTATGCCTATAAGATAGATATCATACCATTCCCCCAGGAGTTAGCCTTGAAAGGCTTTAACTTGACAATAGACTCAACCTGGGATATCCGTACCAATACCTCTGACACAGAGGACCTGTTCTCTGCCCAACAGCTCCAGCAGGAATTAAGCGCCAAATACGGCCTTAGCCTCTCAATTGACTCTACCTCATCTATATCAGGCACAAAGCACATAATCCTGGCCAACCCAACAGAAGACGCCTCTATTCAGAGCTTCTTAACCCAGAGGAACCTATATCCCGAGACCTCCTTAGATGAGGAAGGCTACCTCTTAGAGACCTATTCGGATGACATGATAATCGCCTCATCCAACACCTCAAAAGGCCTCTTCTACGGGATGCAGACCATAAGACAGATACTGGCTAAGACCTCTACCTTGACAATAGCCTACGGCGTAAAGATAAAAGACTGGCCCGACAGCAAGATGAGGGGGATGCATTTTTGCGGGATAAACTTTACTTCCTCAAGCCCGGACTATGTCTACGACAAGATAGACAAGATGGCCAAGTATAAGATGAATATGGCGGTGTTTGAGACTTGTTATTACAACTTACAGAATGATACAAACACTAGAAATAAACTTATAGAACTTTTTGATTACTGCCGCCAGCGCCATATAGAACCAGTGCCGGATATGGATAACTGGACTAATGGCGGTGCAGTTACAGGTAAAGATTTAAACGTTGCTGAGGGCGTATGGATAAGAGACGAGCAATTTAGGTTTGTCAATAACGTAGCCGAACCTCTCAAATCGATAAATATTGCCGTAGAAAACCCCGGCTTTGAGACCGACAGCAACGCAGATGGTATGCCTGACGGCTGG
>JAGUXU010000044.1 GCA_020061685.1 Candidatus Omnitrophota bacterium | reverse complement strand
GCGTCACGTAAGTATACGTGCCGTCGCTTTTCTTTAAGACCCTGTCCTTGTCATCGCCGAACTGCGTGGACTTGAACCAGACGGCACCCTCGGCTTCATACAACAGCCCCTTCTTCTTCAGGAAGCCAAGCGCCTCCTCTATCTTTCCCGATGCGCCGAGCGCCTTCTGGCTGAACCAGACGTCGAACTTCACGCCGAAATCAAGGAGCTCTTTCTTTATTTCGTTCAATAAATAATCGCATCCCCATACGGAAAAGACTTTGAGGTTCTCGGGTGTCTCGGCCTTATATTTGTCGCCGTGCTCCTTGCGGAATTCCCCGGCCATCTCCTTTATGTATTCGCCCTTATATCCGTTCTCCGGTAATTCGTAACCATCGCCTAATTCCTGCCTGTATCTGGCGTATATCGACTGGCCGAGTATCGCTATCTGTACGCCCTCGTCATTTATGTAATATTCCCGCGTCACGCCGTAACCGTTAGCGCTTAATATATTGGCCAGCGAATCTCCGAATGCCGCCTGCCGCGCGTGCGCGACACTTAATGTGCCGGTGGGGTTTGCGCTTACAAATTCTATTTGTACCTTCTTACCCTTGCCTGCCTGCGAAGAGCCGAATCTTTCCTTGCCGGAATATATTTCATCGAGTATCTCGCGCAGGCATTTCGCCGAGAGATGAAAATTTATAAAGCCGTTTACTTCTTCGACATTATCTATGCTGTCGCGAAGCGCGGATGAACTCAGTTTATCCCTGACCGCCACGGAGATCTCTTTGGCGACCTCCTTCGGCGCCGCCTTAAGGGACCTGGCTATCCTGAATGCGATATTGGCGGACAGGTCGCCGTGCGCCGGGTCCTTGGGGTTCTCCAGATAAAGAAGGTCCCTTTCGTATAGGCCCTTGAACCTGCCTATGCCGCTTAGCGTCTTGTCCAATAATTCCAGGATCTGATTTTCTATCATGTGTATTGAAAGATAAGGCCATCCCGACGGATCATCGAGATGGCCTGCTTAATCAATTCCTTCTCTTAAGATACTCTCTCCTGAGGCACATCGCCCCACAGACCTTCCAGATCATAGAACCTTCGGGCGTCCGGCTCAAACAGGTGCACCAAGCAATCGCCGAAATCCAGCAAGACCCATTTCGCGTCACTGCCGCCTTCGCTGTGCCAGAGTCTTATCCCTTCGTCCTGCAGTCTTTCTTCTATCTCATCCGATATCGCTTTGATCTGACGTGAGTTGTTTGCGCTCATCACTATAAAATAGTCGCAATACGCCGAGACCTTACTCATATCCATCAGCACTATATCCTCGGCTTTCTTATCCTTCGCGATATCCGCTATGAGGGTGGCCTTGGACTTCGAATTTATAACCTTTTCCCCCTTCAGTCGTTATTGTGCCTTACTTGCCGAGTATCCTGTACATACCCGTACCGCAAGCGGGACATTTGCCTTTCATCGCGGAACGGCCATTCTTCATGGTCTCTTTCTTCGCGTCCTTCATTTCTTGCTTTTTCTTGCACTTCACGCAATAACCTTCCATTGGACACCTCCTCTCGGGATTTTAAATTACGGATTTGAGTTTTTAGTTTACCATACCTAAAAATAAAATGTCAAGCCACCTGTCAATCTATTTAAGCGGCGGGGGAGCGCTCCTCGTCTATCTCTCCGACAATCTCTTCTGTCAGGTCCTCAAGGGTAACCAGCCCCAGGGCCTTCTTATCATCATCTACGACTATCGCCATCTGGATACGCATCTTTTGAAACTCCCTGAGCAATTCGCTCACGCGTTTGTTCTTGGCGACGAAATAAGCGGGATGCACGAGGTCCGGTATTATGACCAGCCCTTTGTTCTGCCAGATATACAACAGGTCCCGCGCGTAGATCACGCCTACCACATTATCGATAGAGCCCTTGTAAACGGGTATCCTCGCATGGCCTTCTTCGACTAGCAGATTTAAAAGGTCCTCGTCGGTGGCCTCGATATCTATCGCGACCATCTTCTCCTTCGGGACCATGACCTCGCTTACCACCGTATCGCCGAACTCGAATATCCTGTGGAGCATCTTGCGTTCTTCGTCGCCCAGCACGCCTTCCTCTTTCCCCATCTCTATCATCAGGCGTATCTCTTCCTCGGTGATCAGGGGCGAACGCTGTTTGACTTCGCCGCCGAATGCCCTTATTATAAAATTCCCTAATTTATTAAAGATCTTCGCGACAGGGGTCAAAATAAAAACGATGAGCGTGATGGGACGGGCGATTGCCAAAGATACCTTTTCGGAGCGCTGCACCGCGAATATCTTCGGGATTATCTCGGCAAATATCAGGAGCACGATCGTGACGCATATCGTGGCAACGATCATCCCCATCTCCTCGCCCAGGAAATATATGAATATCGTGGCGCCGATTACCGAGATACCCGTATTGACCAGGTTATTCCCGACGAGGATAGAGGTTATCAATCTCTCCGGCTTGGAGATAAGCTTATGCACCAGCTTGGCATTCTTCGTCCCCTTGGACATCATATGCCTTAACCGTATCTTGCTTAACGAGATAAGCGCAGTTTCCGACATCGAGAAGAAGCCGGATAGCAGGAGCAGGATGCCTATCCAGAATAAAAGCGGAACGAAATCTTTAAGTTTTTCTATCAGAACCATCTTTTCCTTTTAAGGTAGCCGACTATGACGACGGTAAAGGCCGCGGTCAGGCCCATCACTATCCAGAACGCCAGCTGATGCTCGGCAAGAGGAAGCCTGAGGTTCATGCCGTAAATACTCGGGATCACAATAAAAGGAAGCATGACAGTCGCGATGACGGTCAGGACCTTCATGGCCTCATTAAGCCTGTTGGAGACTATGGAGACATACGCCTCCAGAGCGCCTGTAACTATGTCGCGCGATGTCCCCACGATATCGTTTATCCTTACCAGGTGGTCGTAGACATTCCTGAAGTAAACGTAATTAGACGCCTTTATGAGGGGAAAATCGCCCCTCGTCAGTATGGAAAAGACGTCTACCTGCGGTCCTATCGTCCTCCTTAAGAACATCGTATCGTTCTTGAGCCTGTATATCTGGTTGAACGTCTTCGTGGTCGGGTCCTTGAAGAGCTCCGCCTCCATCTCGTCGACGCGCTTGTCGAACTTATCCACGACCGGATAGTAGCTGTCGGCCAGCGATTCCAGGATCGAGCAGGTCAGGAAATCGCTCCCGCGGGTGATGATAGGCGAGCCCTTGTCTACCCGCTCTAAATTAAGAGTGATGGCATCGACAGGCTCGGTGTGGACGGTTATAAGATAATTCTTTCCGACGCAAAAATCCACTTCGTATGATTCCACCTTCGTTTCGTTATCGTTGAATCTTACGCCCTGCGTTATGAGAAAAAGATAACCCGGAAAATCCTCGACCTTAGGCCTGGCGTTTACCATTATGCAGTCTTCGACAGTCAAGGGATGCATACCGAATAGATCCATCAGGACCTCTATGTCTTCGTCCTGCATCTCCTCTATATCGAGCCATAGAAGCGAACCCTCAGAGGCAAGCGCCCCGCGAAATTCGGTTATGGGGATGTCTTTCCTTAATTTTCCTTCCGCGGTGTATAAGTAATTTCTCATTGTCGGTCCCTCGCTTATTTATACAGCCTTCTGGCTATGATATATTCCCTCACCGGCTCCGGCACCAGATATCTTATGGACCTGCCTTCCTTTACCTTCTTCCGTATCAGGGAAGACGATATCTCAAGCGATGTGATAGTGACCACATCCACGCCCGTCGGGACGTTCGCGATGGTATATCCCGGGCGGTTGGCAACGATAAAGTGGGACAGTTTGAATATCTGGTCCAGTTCCCTCCACGAGAATAGCTCTCCCAGAGAATCCGCGCCGGTCACGAAAAAGAGATTCGCGTCTTCCCCGTATTTCTTCTTGAACGCCTTTAATGTCTCGACCGAATACGAGGTGGTCTTCGCGTCTATCTCAAAGGCGGATACCTCAAAAGCGGGGTTACCCCTTGTGGCGAGTTCCACCATCTTGAACCTGTCGTTCGAGTCGACAAGTTCCTCGTCTTTCTTATGGGGCGGTATGTAAGCCGGAACAAATATGACCTTATCGAGGTTCAATTTCTCCTTCGCCTCCTCGGCCAGGACCAGATGTCCCACATGTATCGGATTAAAAGTCCCGCCCAATATCCCTATGCGCATATATCCTATTCCCTTATCTGCCCGCTTCCGAAAACGATGTATTTATAACTCGTGAGCTCCTCGGCGCCGACCGGGCCGCGGGCGTGGAATTTATCCGTAGATATCCCTATCTCGGCCCCGAAACCGAACTCTCCTCCGTCGGTAAAGCGCGTGGACGCGTTGACGTAGACAGCGGCCGAGTCCACTCTCCTTAAAAATTCGACGGAAGCGTGGTAATTCTCGGTCACTATCGCGTCCGAGAGTTTCGTGCTGTATCTGTTTATGTGCTCGACCGCCTCATCGAGGTCCTTGACCACCTTTACGGAAAGTATAAGGTCCAGGTATTCGGTCGACCAATCCTTCTCGGTCGCCGCCTTGATATCCCTGACTATCTTCCTAGTCACAGGGCAGCCCCGTATCTCGACCCCGGCTTCTTTGAATCTCTTGATCATTGACGGCAAAAACCGGGCCGCGACATCCCTGCTGACCAGCAACGTCTCCATCGCGTTACAGACAGAAGGACGCTGGACTTTGGCGTTAAAGCACACTCTTTCCGCCATATTCAGGTCCGCGTCTTCGTCGACATATATATGGCAGACGCCTTTGTAATGTTTGAGGACGGGTATCCTCGAACGCCCGGCGACTTCCTTTATCAGGCTCTCGCCGCCCCGGGGTATTATGAGGTCCACATAGTCGCTTAGGGTAAGCAGTATATGGACCGCCTTCCTGTCGGTCGTCCTGATAAGATTGATCGCCCCCTCCGGGATGCCGCTTCTTCTCGCGGCCTCGTTAAGGACGGCGTAAATGGAGATATTAGAATTTATCGCCTCACTTCCGCCGCGCAGGATGGCGCTGTTCCCGGATTTAAGGCACAGGCCGATGCAGTCGGCGGTGACGTTCGGGCGGGATTCGTAGATCACGCCGACGACGCCGAGCGGGACCCTTAATTTTCCTATCCAAAGGCCGTTGGGCCTCGTCCATATCTTTATTATCTCCCCAATGGGATCGCGTATAGCGGCGACCTGGCGCAGGGAATCGGCCATCGCCTTTATCCTCTTATCGTTCAACGTAAGCCTTTCGATAAAAGAGGCCTTTAATTTTTTATTTTTGGCCGCGAGGATATCTTTTTTATTCGCGGAGAGGATACGCGCTTTATTCCTCTCGAGGCCGTCGGCCATCGCCAGAAGCGCCTTGTCCTTGACCGATGAGTGGATCTGCCCCATTATAAGGGACGCTTCTTTCGCGCCCTTGGCAATAGCTAAGATATCCTTCTTCAAGCCGCTCATTTAGGACGTACTCCTCTTGGCCCGGGGTATAAAGATGGTCCCGACTCTTTCCTTATTGACGATCTTCGTCAGGATCTCCTCTGCCTGACCGTTGGCGATGACCATAGGGATGCCAGCTTCGGTGACAACCTTGGCTGCCTTTATCTTTGTCGACATCCCGCCGACACATACATCCTTGTCAGTGCCGCAGGCAAGTTCCTCGATCCTTCTGTCTATCTCCTCTACCGTATCGACCACCTCCTTCTTTCCCATGTGGCTGTACAGGCCGTCGACATCGGAAAGTATTATAAGAAGGTCTGCCCCGAGCAGTTTCGTCACAAGGCTCGCGAGCGTGTCGTTGTCGCCGATCTTTATCTCATCTGCCGAGACGGTGTCATTCTCGTTTATGATAGGGACCGCGCCGTACTCGAGTATGGTAAAGATAGTGCTCTTTACGTTGATATATCTCTTCCTCTCCTCGAGGTCATCGCGGATCAGGAGGACCTGCGCGACCTTGCGGTGGTGCTCTTTAAAATATTCGTCATATGCCTTCATCAACTGGGCCTGCCCGATAGCCGCGGCGGCCTGAAGGTGTTCGAGCGTCCTGGGACGCGATTTGAGCCCCAGGAGGTGCATGCCCGCGCCGATAGCGCCTGAGCTTACAAGGACGACCTTGATCCCTTTATCCAGAAGCTCGCATACCTGCCTGGAGATGTTCTTTATGGCGTGCCTGTCCATAGGATTGGATTTCGACGTGAATGTCGAAGTCCCCACCTTGACGACCACCAGCTTAAGATTTGAAAGGTAACTATCTCTCATTTAATTTATCCAATTTCTTCGCGACTGCCTCGATTAACTCTTTAAGCCCCTCGCCGGTCAATGCCGAGACCGAGAAAATATCTTTTTTTACCTTATCCCTGAATTTCCTTAAATTATCTTCCGCGCCGGTTATATCCATCTTGTTGGCAACGATTACCTGCTGCCTCTTCTCAAGATGGCTCCCGTATTGCTTTAACTCGTCGTTCAGCGATTGATAATCCGCTGCCGGGTCGCGGCCGTCGACGCCGGCCATATCTATGATGTGTATCAAGAGCCTCGTCCGCTCTATGTGGCGCAGGAATTTATCGCCGAGGCCTTTGCCGCGGTGCGCGCCCTCTATTAAACCCGGGATATCCGCCACTTTAAATAAATGATCCGGCCTGTACTCGACTATACCGAGGACCGGTTCTCTTGTCGTAAAAGGATACGGCGCTATCTTGGGCCTTGCCTTTGATATCTTTGAGATAAGCGTTGACTTGCCGGCATTAGGAAAACCGATGATCCCGCAGTCGGCGATGAGTTTCAGCTCTAAGAGTAACGCCTTCTCTTCCCCGGCCTTTCCTTCTGTCGCGGGCTTCTTGGAGGCGTTGCCGCGTCCGCCCTCCCCGCCTTTCGCGATGAGGACTTCTTCGCCGATCCTTGTCAAGTCCCTTAAGGTGATGCCCGCCGCGAAATCTTTAACGACGGTGCCGGGCGGGACCTCTATAATACAATCCTCGCCGTCTTTGCCTTTTTTATTATTTGAAGAGCCGTTTTCGCCTTTTTTTGCCTTGAAGTGCTGCCGGTATTGGAAATCCAACAGGGTGTGAATGTTCTCGTTGACCTTTATTACGACATCGCCGCCCTT
>JAGUXU010000011.1 GCA_020061685.1 Candidatus Omnitrophota bacterium | reverse complement strand
GAGAGCGAAGGCATCCGCACTCTTATAGTGTCGATGGACGCGAAACGCCGTCACGAAAAGATAAATAACAGGCTTTAATATAATATGCCGTTAAGAGAGGCTCTGGAAAAACAGGGAAATTGGCTTTTTAAGCTGAGGGGTTGTTTCCCTTTAATTTTTTTGCCGGTTATATTCATCGCCTTGTGGCAAGCCGGATTATTACAGCAGGCCGAAGGAGATTTAATAGACGATATCCGGGAGGCTTTTTGCGTGATGGTGTCTTTTGCGGGACTGTCTATCCGCGCCGCAGGCAAGTACAGGCATACGTTGTATCTCGGAAATTTTATCATCTTGCTGGGAGGCATATTGTTTATCCCGGTATTATGGTTTGACTTATCGGCTGTCTTCGTCCTGTGCCTGTATTATATATCGGCGCTACTGGCGGACCGGCACAAGTCGCCGGTTCAGCTTTCATTTAAAGAGGTCCTCAAGAGCGAGTATTCGACGCTTTTCGCCATAATAGCCGCTTTTACCATTATAGATGTGGCCGAAGATTTTTTCGCCAGAGGTAGGCTGAAATTAGATCCGGGGTGGGTGACATTTTTCGCGGTTGGTTTAATGATCTACGCTGTCCTGCGGGTATTGGACAAGGCGGGTATTTTTAAGGAGGCCTGAAATGGAAACGATAAAGAAGATATTCGAGACCAAGAACGGTCCCGTCGAAGGCGTACAGGTAAAATGGGAAGGGTTTAATATATTATTGGTCGCCGGCAAGAAGGGTTTTCTGGGCTGCCCGGTCTTTGACATGGATGCCATCGACAGATACAAGGTGGCCGCGGCGATAGTCGAGAGCACACCGGATAACCCCATAGGAAATCTCGAGCGTTTCCCGAACAGGAAGATAATGAAGGTAAATAAAAAGGCGGCTGAGCTTGGCATCGCAGCAGGAATGGATGTCCGGGAGGCATTTGAGATAATAGCATGAAGGCGATGGGCGGCAATAAAAAGACGGCGATACAACTTATAATGCTCTTTGGGCTGGTAAGCCTCTTCGGCGATATCGTCTATGAAGGCGCGCGCAGCGTCAACGGTCCATACCTGAAGACGCTCGGAGTAAGCGCGGCTATCGTAGGGTTGATCGCCGGGTTCGGCGAATTCATAGGTTATGCGATACGCCTTATCTCCGGATATTTCGCCGACAGGACAAAGGCATACTGGCTTTTTGTTTTTATCGGCTACGGATTGCTGGTGAGCGTGCCGCTTCTTTCTTTGACGGGCGTCTGGCAGGTCGCCGCCCTTTTTATTATTTTAGAGAGATTAGGCAAGGCGCTTCGCAGCCCGGCCAGGGACACGATAGTCTCTCAGGCGTCGAAACAAGTCGGAACCGGTTTCGGGTTCGCGATATCCGAGGTCATGGACCAGATAGGCGCATTGGCCGGCCCGCTTATTCTTGCCGGATTTTTTATGGTCATAGGCAACGCCGGGAGCGAAATAAGTAAATACCAGCAGGGATACAGGCTCTTTTGGATACCCTTTTTCCTGCTTATGGCCTGTGTTGCCTTCGCTTTTATAAAGGTCCCGGAGCCGGAGAAGCTGGAGGCCTCGGTCAAGAAAGGGCCGGAGCCCGACAAGTTATCCAAAGTCTTCTGGCTTTATACGGTATTCAGCTTTATCGCGACGATGGGCTTCGTCAATTTCGTGCTCATCGGTTATCACTTCAAGGCGAAGAATGTCCTCTCCGACGCGCAGATACCTTTATTTTACGCGGTCGCGATGGCAGTGGACGGCGCGGCCGCCTGGATAATAGGCAGGTATTACGACCGTCTCAAGGAGAGGGACAATAACGATAAGGCGGGCCTTGGGGCGCTCCTGACGATCCCGCTATTCTCTATCCTCATTCCGGTATTCGCATTTTCCCGGAATTTCACCTTCGCCCTGATAAGCGCCGTTATCTGGGGTATGGTCATGGGGATACACGAGACTATAATGAAATCTGCGATAGCCGACCTTACCCCGATGAAGAAGAGGGGGACAGGCTACGGCATATTCAATACCGTCTATGGGGTGGCCATGTTCCTGGGCAGCGCCTTGATGGGTTTTCTATATGACTATTCTATCCCCGTGCTTATCGGCGTAGTCGTGGCTTTGGAAATGTTCGCGGTGCCGGCCTTCTTTATTATGCGAAAAGAGGCTTTAAAGACGGGGTAAATATGGTAAAATATGACGATTATGGAAGATAAGCCACAGGTATCGTTAGGCAAGCGGGTCAAGAATATAGTTATAGGCGGCGCGCACAGCCCCCACGATACGAAGTTATTTCATAAACTTTCGCTGATCGCTTTCTTCGCGTGGGTGGGGATAGGCGCGGACGGGTTGTCTTCGTCATGTTACGGCCCTCAGGAAGCGTTCATGGCTTTGCAGGGCCATATGTATCTGGGCATCTTTGTCGCATTAGCCACGGCGATAACGATCTTCGTCATAAGCGCAAGTTATTCGCAGATCGTCGAGCTTTTTCCTTCCGGCGGCGGAGGTTATCTGGTCGCGAGTAAACTGCTGTCGCCCAGATTGGGTATGATATCCGGCTGCGCGCTCCTCATCGATTACATGCTTACTATTACGGTTTCCGTAGCCAGCGGCGCAGACGCTGTTTTTAGCTTCCTGCCGGCAGGATGGCTTCCGTACAAACTCATATTCGCGTCGGCCGTGGTCATGCTGCTTATCATCTTGAATTTAAGAGGCATAAGAGAGTCGGTCTTGGTCCTTATGCCTATCTTTTTGTTATTTGTGATTACCCACGCATTTCTCATTTTGTACGCATTAGTGACCCATTCGATGAATTTTCCACAAGTCATTTCTTCGACTAAGGCCGATCTTTATACGACGACTTCGCAGATCGGGGTGTTTGCCGTCATATTTATGGTCCTCCGCGCTTATAGCATGGGCGCCGGTACGTACACGGGAATCGAGGCGGTAAGTAATTCCCTGCCCATATTAAGGGAACCGAGAGTGCAGACCGCCAAACGTACAATTAATTATATGGCTGTTTCGCTTGCCGTTACCGTCCTGGGATTAATGCTTGCGTACGTCCTGTACAATGTCAGGTTCCAGGCGGGAAAAACCCTGAATGCCGTGCTTCTCGAAAGCGTTACCGCGCCCTGGAGCAAGGGATGGGGATATCCGTTTTTACTAGTCACGCTTATTTCAGAGGCGGTGCTCTTGTTCGTCGCGGCCCAGACGGGTTTCGTGGGAGGGCCCAGGATACTCTCTAATATGGCCTTAGATAGATGGGTGCCTACAAGGTTCGCTAATTTAAGCGACCGTTTCGTTTCCCAGAACGGCATTCTGATAATGGGTATCGCGGCATTAGCGATGATGGTTCTGACAAATGGATCCGTTACGATCCTTATCGTCCTTTACAGTATCAACGTTTTTATCACTTTTTTGCTTTCGCAGTCAGGAATGGTGCGTTATTGGTGGAAACATCGCCGGCAATTTAAATTATGGTGGAGAAAACTGCTCGTGAACGGCGTAGGATTAATCCTGACCACGTTCATACTTATTTCAGTGATTATAGTGAAGTTCAATGAAGGAGGATGGGTAACTCTGCTTGTCACTACCGCATTGATTTTGATCGTCCTCGGCATAAAGCGTCATTATGAGAATACCGCCAAACTGCTTAAGCGCCTCGATAGCCTTGTCCTCGCAGCGGGCTTTTCCAGCTCTGAATACATCCCGGGCGTGACAAAAGACGAGAAGGAAAAAGAGGAATTTGACCCGGAGGCGAAGACAGCGGTCCTGCTCGTCAACGGTTTTAACGGGATGGGCCTGCACACGCTCTTTAATATCTTCCGGCTCTTCGGCGGCGCTTTCAAGAATTTTGTATTTGTGCAGGTAGGTGTGATAGACGCGGGAAATTTCAAGGGCGCGGAGGAACTCGATAAACTGCAGACTCAGGTCAAGAGTGAGCTCGACCGTTATGTCAATTTTGTGACACATCATGGCTATCACGCCGAGAGCGTTTATTCCATAGGGACGGACGTCATCGACGAAGTCGCTCAAATCGCGCCTAACCTTATAGAGCGCTATCCGCAGGCGGTATTCTTCGGCGGCCAGATAGTTTTCCCCAAAGAGACATTCCTTACGCGTTTACTCCATAACTACACGGTATTCGCTATGCAAAGAAGGTTCTACCATGAAGGGATACCCGTCGTAATCCTGCCTATCAGGGTTTAATTCCTAAATAAAGGTATAAGATGACGACTTGTTCTGTTTGCCAAAATACCAAATGGATAAAGGTCTACAGGATAAAAGACTGGGACATCGAACGCTGTGACGCCTGCGGTTTCGCCAGGATAGATCCTTTGCCCGCGCGCGAAACCCGGCCGGAGCTTTATTCCAAGGAGAAGGTTGTCAGCAGGAACATCAAGAAACTATCTCCGTCCCAAAGGTTTTCCCGTGCGATGAAAGGGGCCTTCAAGAAAATAACGGGCCAGGACAAGAACAGGATATTTTACGGCAAATTGTCGCGGCATCTGCCGGCCGGCTCAAAGATACTGGATATAGGTTGCGGCGACGGCAGTTTCCTTAAATCGGCGAAAGAAAGATTTAACTGCACTGGTATCGAGATATCGGAATATCTGGGGGGCCTCGCTAAAGAGCAGACCGGCATAAAGGTCATGATCGGCGATTTCCTTACCGCTGACCTTGGCCCGGAAAGGTTCGACGG
>JAGUXU010000152.1 GCA_020061685.1 Candidatus Omnitrophota bacterium | reverse complement strand
TCATAATCCCGGTCGCCATGGACAAGGAACTTCGCTTCGCTATCCGCGAAGGAGGCCACACCGTAGGCGCCGGAGTCGTATCAGAGGTAATAGCGTAAATCCATGCAAGAGCAGGTCATATTTGAGTGCACAGTTTGCAAGAACAGGAATTACTCGTCTTCTAAGAACAAGAAGAACGTCACCGATAGATTGGAATTAAAGAAGTTCTGCAGGACCTGCAGAAAGCATACGCCGCATAAAGAGATAAAATAGTCTTTTTATGACTGCTTCTTTAATAAGGGTTAAAGAAGCGGTTTTAATTTTTAGGCCTGTAGCTCTAATTGGTAGAGCAGCGGACTCCAAATCCGTTCGTTGGGGGTTCGAGTCCCTCCAGGCCTGCCAGAAAAAAATGCGATGAAGATAGCGGAAAACATAAAAACATTCGTAAATGAAGTCGTAATCGAGATGAAGAAGGTCTCATGGTCGAACCGCAAGGAATTGGTGAGTTCGGCATGGATAGTGATCGGCTCGGTTTTGGTATTCACGATAGTTTTAGGGATCTTTGACTTTTTATTCTCAAGGGCGATAAGCCTGATATTGAAGCAGGGATTTTAACAAAGATGGCGAAGAAGTGGTACGTTATCCATACGCAGACCGGCAGCGAAGAGAAGGTCAAGTCTTCGATCGAGAAACGCGCCGAGTCTAACAATATGAAGGAACTTATCGCTCAGGTCCTCATTCCCACCGAACAGATCTCGGAGGTAAAGGAAGGCAAGAAGAAGATCTCCCAGCGGAAGTTTTTTCCCGGCTATGTCCTCGTCGAGATGGACCTGACCGACCAATCGTGGTATCTGGTGAAGAATACCGCAGGCGTCACCGGATTTATCGGAGCAAGGGCGAAACCGGTCGCGCTCAGGGAAGAGGAAGTTCAGTCTATATTAAGGCAGAGCGAAGAGCGCAAGATCAAGCCCACCCCGAAGGTCATATTTGAGAAAGGCGAATCCGTCAGAGTAACCGACGGCCCTTTTACGAATTTTAACGGTGTAATAGAGGAAGTAAACCCCGACAAAGGCAAGTTAAAGGTTTCGGTCACTATATTCGGACGTTCAACGCCGGTAGAATTGGAATACTGGCAGGTAGAGAAACTGTAAAATGGCAAAGAAGATCACGGCTACGATAAAATTGTATTGCCCGGCAGGACAGGCGAACCCTGCGCCGCCGGTCGGCCCCGCGCTCGGTCAGCACGGAGTCAATATAATGGAATTCTGCAAGAAATTCAATGAGATGTCCAAGTCGCAGGAAGGGCTGGTCTTGCCGGTAGTCATATCGGTATACGAGGACAAGACCTTCAGCTTTATCGTCAAGAGTCCGCCCTGCTCGGTGCTCCTGAAGAGGGCATGCGGTCTGGCGAAGGCCTCGGGCGTCCCGAATAAAGAGAAGGTCGGGAAGGTCACTAAGGCGCAGTTGATCGAGATAGCGAAGATGAAATCAAAGGATCTGAATACGGAAGATATGGACCAGGCGATAAAGATCGTCGCGGGAACAGCCCGGAGCATGGGTATAGAGGTAGAAGGTTAAAGCGATGGCGAGCAAGAGAGTAAGATCATTTGAGAATCTGGTCGACAAGTCGAAAAAATATTCCCTGAAAGAGGCTATCTCTATCTTAAAGAAAGCCCCAAAGACGAAATTTGACGAGTCCGTCGACCTGGCGATAAAACTTGATATAGACCCCAAGCAATCGGACCAGATGGTAAGAGGCACGGTCGTATTGCCGCACGGCACCGGAAAGACGAAGAAGGTCGCGGTATTCTGCAAAGGCGAGGCGCAGCACAAGGCCAAAGAGGCGGGCGCCGACCACGTGGGAGCCGAGGACCTGATAGAGAAGGTAAGTAAGGGTTTCATGGATTTCGACGTCGCGGTGGCCACACCCGAGATGATGAGGGACTTAAGTAAACTGGGCAAGATATTGGGCCCCCGCGGCCTTATGCCTAATCCGAAGGCGGGCACGGTCACCGAAGACGTGGGCAGGGCGGTCAAGGAAGTCAGAGGCGGCAAGATCGAGTTCAAGATGGACAAGATCTCCAATATAAATATAGCGGTGGGCAAGATCTCGTTCGATGAGAACGCCATTTACAGCAATGCATTTACGCTGATAGAGGCGGTCCAGCACGCGAGACCGACCACGCTCAAGGGCAATTACATAAGATCTATCGCGATATCGACTACAATGGGTCCGGGCGTCAGGCTGGACCTTTCTAATCTGGCAAGGGGCTGAGGAAATGGAAAAAAGCGGGCGTAAATTTAAAGGGATAATGGTCGACGAAGTGGCGAAGATCATCAAGGAGAATCCCTACCTTTTCTTTGTGAGTTTCCAGAAGATCCCGAACTCAAAGACGGAGAAGTTGAGACGCACCCTCAAGAAATCCTCGTCGGACCTCAAGGTCGTCAAGAAGTCCATCCTGAAGCTGGCGCTCAAGAAACGCAGCCTGGATTCGCTATGTGATCTGGCCGAAAATTCCTCGGCCATAACATTCGCGAAAGAAGACCCGGCCAGGACATCCAAGATATTATACGATTTTGCCAGGGTCGAAGAGAATATGGCCATAAAGGGCGGATATATTGAAGGCGAGATATTACTGGTAGACAGGATAAAGGAATTGGCGATGCTTCCGCCGCGCGAGGTATTACTTGCGAGGGTAGTCGGCGGGATGAAGGCGCCCATAAGCGGATTGGCGAATGTATTAAGGGGCAATATACAGAAACTGGTCTATATTTTAAATACAATTTCTTCGCCGAAGGCGAATCCGCCTCAGGCGGAAAAAAAAGAGGGAAAAGGAGGCTAAGATGGCAGAAGTGACAGAGAAGACAGAACTTAGCAAGAAGTTGAACGAGATCATGAAATCTATCGAAGAGATGAGCGTACTGGAGCTCTCAACGCTTGTTAAGGCAATGGAGGAGAAGTTCGGAGTGACTGCGGCCGTCCCGATGGCGGCAGCGGCGGCAGGAGCACCGGTAGCCGGTGCGGCGCCTGCTGTGGAAGAGAAATCGACATTTACCGTCGTATTGACGGATGTTGGCGCAAACAAGATCAACGTCATCAAGGAGATCCGCGTCGTCACGACCCTTGGCCTGAAAGAAGCCAAGGACTTAGCGGATTCCGCTCCAAAGACGGTCAAGGAAAATATCCCGAAGGAAGAGGCCGAGAACATCAAAAAGAAGTTAGAGGCCGCCGGCGCGAAGGTCGAACTTAAGTAATAAGACCCAAAGTATAAGGAAAGCGAATGACTATCAAGAGGAAGAATTACGCCAAATTACCTGAACTTTTCGAGATGCCCAATCTTCTCGATATTCAGGTGGAGTCTTTTGAGGACTTCCTGCAGATCGATGTCCCGAAAGCCAAGCGTGAGCACAAGGGATTAGAAGAGGTCTTCTATGAGTTCTTCCCGATAGAGAATCCGGACGGCTCTTATAAACTTGAGTACGTCAATTATTCATTGGGCAAGCCGAAGTACGACGAGTTCGAGTGCTTGAGCCTTGGCATGACTTTTGCCTCGCCGTTAAAGGTCAAGATACGCTTGCGCGGTAATAAGGATATCAAGGAGCAGGAGGTCTATCTCGGCGAGCTGCCGCTGATGACCAAGACAGGCACCTTTATCATCAACGGTGACGAACGGGTCATAGTAAGCCAGTTGCATCGTTCGCCGGGCGTCTCTTTCGAGGAGGAGATCCATCCCAACGGAAAGCGGCTTTATTCTGCGCGCGTCATCCCGTACAGGGGCGCATGGATAGAGTTCGAGTTTGACGTAAACGACTGCATACACGCCGTCATAGACAGGCGAAGGAAAGTCATGGCGACGGTCCTCTTGCGCGCGCTGGGTTATTCAAGCGACAACGACATATTAGATGCCTTCTGCGGCATCGAGACGATCAAGCTCAGCGAAAAACAGGATCTTAAGGACCTGATCGGCAGCACGATCGCGAGCGATGTGACCGTAGACGAAAAGACAGGCGAATCCTTAAACCTTAAATATAAGAAGATAACAAAGGAACTGGTCGACGAATTGTGGGGCGAGAACCATATCAGGTCTATACAGATCCTAAAGACCGCCTCACCCGAGATAGAGAATACCCTCCAGAAAGACCATCTTAAATCAAGAGACGAAGCGTTAGTAGACATATATAGGAAACTAAGGCCGGGAGACCCCGCGACTATCGAATCGGCGCAGGGGCTTATAAACAGGCTCTTCTTTGACTCGAAGAGATATGACCTGGGCCGCGTAGGCAGGCACATCATAAACAGGAAGGTGAGCCTGGACCTGCCGCTTGACCAAAGGACCATCACCCCTCAGGACCTGGTCTCGATAATCAAATATTTAATTAAATTGAAGAACGGCGAAGGCCAGATCGACGATATCGACCATCTGGGAAACAGGAGGATCCGCACCGTCGGGGAACTGCTCCAGAACCAGTTCAGGATCGGGTTGGCGCGCCTTGAGCGGTCCATCCGGGAGAGGTTGTCTATATACGACCTCGAGAATATAATGCCGCATAATCTCATTAACTCGAAACTCGTCTCCAGCGTCATAAGGGATTTCTTCGGCCGTTCACAGCTTTCGCAGTTCATGGACCAGACCAATCCTTTGGCAGAGATGACCCACAAGCGCCGCTTGAGCGCCCTGGGGCCCGGTGGCCTTTCCCGCGAACGCGCAGGATTCGAGGTCCGCGACGTCCATCATTCGCATTACGGGCGTATCTGTCCTATCGAGACGCCTGAAGGCCCGAATATCGGCCTGATCGCATCGCTATGTACCTATGCGCGTATAAATGAGTTCGGTTTTATCGAGACGCCCTATAGAAAGGCGGAGAAGGGAAGGGTCTCCGAGAAAGAAGAATATCTCTCCGCCGACATCGAGGACAAATATATCATTGCGCAGGCGAACGCTAAATTGGATTCGGACGGGCATTTCGCTGAGAGGGACATATTGTGCAGGTACAGGGGTGATTTTCCCCTCGTCCCGAAAGAAAAGGTCAACTATATGGACGTCAGCCCCCGTCAGCTGGTTTCTATCGCGGCAAGCCTTATACCTTTCCTGGAGCATGACGACGCAAACCGCGCCTTGATGGGTTCCAACATGCAACGGCAGGCGGTCCCCTTGATGGTGACGGAGGCGCTGCTGATCGCTACGGGTATGGAATACAGGGCCGCCAAGGATTCGGGGGCGGTGATCATTGCGGAGGAGGAAGGCGTAGTTAAGTCCTTACAGGCAGACGAGATCACGATCGGGGATAAAGTATACAGGTTACGCAAATTTATGCGTTCCAACGCCGATACCTGCGTAAACCAGAGGCCGGTCGTAAAGGTCGGCCAGAAGGTAAAGAAGGGCGAGGTCATAGCGGACGGCCCGGCGACCTCTGAGGGCGAATTAGCGCTCGGCAAGAACGTCCTGGTCGCGTTTATGCCGTGGAGGGGATACAATTTTGAGGACGCGATCATTATAAATGAAAAGCTGGTGAAGGAAGACAAATACACTTCCATACATATAGAGGAATTTGAGCTTGAGGCGCGCGATACGCGCCTGGGCAATGAAGAGATAACGCGTGACATACCGAACGTAAGCGAGGACGCGCTGAAGAACCTGGACGAAGACGGTATCGTAAGGATCGGCGCCGAAGTCGAGCCGGGGGATATCCTCGTCGGTAAAGTGACGCCCAAGAGCGAGACCGAGCTCTCGCCGGAAGAGAAACTGCTGCGCGCCATATTCGGAGAGAAGGCAGGCGATGTCAGGGACACGTCCCTGATCGTCCCGCCGGGCGTGGAAGGCACCACAGTGGATGTCAAGATCTTTACCAGAAAAGGCGGCAAGGCAAAGACCAAAGAGGAGATACAGAAGGAGATCTCGCAACTGGAGGAGATCAAGAAATATTACGAGAGCCAGATACAGCACATAAAGAAAGAAAAGGCGCACAAGTTAGCGAAATTTTTAGTCGGCCAGAAACTGGCTTCCGGGCTTGTGGATGACGAGACCGGCGAGGTCCTGATACCGAAAGATAAGACGATCCGCGAGTCGGACTTAAAGAAGCTCGAGAGATGCGGACTGGACAGCATCAAATTAGTCGATAATAAGGAAGTCGAGGACGAGATAAAACGCATATTCAGGATACTCGACGACCAGACCGACGAACTGGAATACGAGCAAGAGCGCGAGATAGATAAGATAAAGAGGGGCGATGAACTTCCGGCAGGCGTATTAAAGAAAGTGGTGGTCCTCGTAGCGACCAAGAGGAAGATACAGGTCGGCGATAAGATGGCCGGACGACACGGAAACAAAGGTGTCGTGGCAAGGATAGTCCCCGAAGAGGATATGCCGTATCTTCCGGACGGCTCACCCGTCGAGATAATATTGAACCCGTTAGGCGTGCCTTCCCGTATGAACGTCGGGCAGATACTTGAGACGCATTTAGGCTGGGCCGCCAAGATCCTCGGATTCCATGTGGCCTCTCCTGTCTTTGACGGGGCCAAGGAGGAAGAGATAAAGCAGGAATTGAGGAACGCCCGTCTTCCGGAAGACGGGCGCGTCATATTGCACGACGGGCTAAGCGGCGAGCCGTTCGACCAGAAGGTCACGGTGGGCTACATCTATATGATGAAGCTTATCCACTTAGTCGATGAGAAGATACACGCGCGTTCCATCGGCCCGTACTCGTTGGTCACGCAGCAGCCTCTCGGCGGAAAGGCCCAATTCGGCGGCCAGAGGTTCGGAGAGATGGAAGTCTGGGCGCTTGAGGCATACGGGGCGGCCTTTACCCTTCAGGAACTATTGACCGTGAAATCCGACGATGTGATCGGACGTACGAGGATCTACGAGGCGATCGTGAAGGGAGAGAACGCCTTGCAGCCCGGCACTCCGGAGTCGTTTAATGTGTTATTGAAGGAACTCCAAAGCCTTTGTCTGGATGTAAAGACGGAGAAGAAAAAATAAAATGGTAAGAGACGACATACTCCAGAGACCGAAAGCGTCAAAAAAAGAAGACCCGTTCAGGTCTCGCGAGAAGATGATAGACGAGGCGAGCGTCTTTGACGCCATAAGCATCAAGATAGCCTCGAACGAGATTATCCGTTCATGGTCGCGCGGCGAGGTCAAGAAGCCGGAGACTATAAATTACAGGACGTTTAAGCCCGAGAAAGACGGCCTATTTTGCGAGAAGATATTCGGCCCGACCAAGGACTGGGAATGCAATTGCGGCAAATACAAGAGGATCAAATATAAAGGCATAATCTGCGACAGATGCGGCGTTGAAGTCACCCTCTCCAAAGTAAGGCGCGAGAGGATGGGCCATATTGAACTGGCCGCGGCCGTATCCCATATATGGTTCTTTAAGGCAATGCCCAGCAGGATGGGGGCGCTCTTAGACCTGAATTTAAGGGACCTTGAAAGGGTCCTATATTACGAGGAATATATAGTCACCGACCCCGGCGAGTCACCCTTGAAGAAGAAACAGCTCCTTACCGAAGACCAGTATCAGGAAGCCCTTGAGAAGCACGGCCATAAATTCACCGCTAAGATGGGCGCGGAAGCTATCAGGGAACTGATCAAAGAGATAGACCTCGATAAAACGGCCCAGAAGCTGCATGTGGACCTGAAGAAGGCGAAAGCGGAGCAGTCCCAGAAGAAGATAGCCAAGGTCTTAAAGATAGTCGAGGCCTTCAGGAAATCGGGGAATAAACCCGACTGGATGATCGTGGACGTGATCCCGGTATTACCCCCGGACTTGAGGCCCCTGGTCCCGCTTGACGGCGGCAGGTTCGCGACGAGCGACTTAAACGATTTATACAGAAGGGTCATAAACAGGAATAACCGCTTAAAGAAACTTATAGAACTCAAGGCGCCGGACATAATCATCAGGAATGAGAAGAGGATGCTTCAGGAGGCGGTCGACGCGCTCTTTGATAACGGCCGGCACGGCAGGGCGGTCTTAGGGCCGGGAAACAGGCCGCTTAAATCCCTAAGCGACATGTTAAAAGGCAAACAGGGAAGATTCAGGCAGAACCTCCTGGGAAAGCGCGTAGACTATTCCGGCAGGTCGGTCATCGTCGTCGGCCCCGAACTTAAATTGAACCAGTGCGGGCTGCCGAAGAAGATGGCGCTGGAGTTATTCGAGCCGTTCATAATAAGAAAATTAAGGGAGCAGGGTTTTGTCCACACCATAAAGAGCGCCAAGAAGATGGTCGAGAAGGCGCGCCTTGAGGTATGGGACATCTTAGACGAGGTCATCAAGGAACACCCCGTATTGCTTAACCGCGCCCCCACGCTTCACAGATTGGGTATACAGGCGTTTGAGCCGGTATTGATCGAAGGCAAGGCCATAAGGATACATCCCTTGGTCTGCACGGCGTTCAACGCCGACTTTGACGGCGACCAGATGGCGGTGCATGTCCCGCTTTCCGTAGAGGCCCAGATGGAATCGAGGCTTTTAATGCTTTCCGTGAACAATATATTCTCGCCGGCTAACGGAGCTCCGATCACCACACCCACGCAGGATATAGTTTTAGGATGCTATTACCTTACGAAGGAAAAAGATGGCGACAAGGGAGAAGGTAAGGCCTTCAGCGATACCGATGAGGCATTGATCGCTTATCAGGACAAACAGGTAGGTCTGCACGCGAAGGTCAAGGTAAGGATAAACGGCAAGTTAGTCGAGACCACTCCCGGCAGGGTCTTGTTCAATAGCATTTTTCCTAAGGAATTCGGATTTGTCAATGAGGCGATGAACAAGTCCACGCTCGGCAATGTCATAGTCGCGGTACATAAGCAATTTGGAAATGACAGGACCGTTCAGATCTTGGATGCTTTGAAGAAGATCGGATTTGAGCATGCCACACTCGCCGGTATCTCTATCGCTATCGACGACCTTCAGATACCCAAGGAGAAGGCCAGATATATCAAGGACGCGCGGCAGGAAGTCCTTAGCGTCGAAGAACAATACAGAAAAGGGCTTATCACCGACGGCGAGAGGTATAACAAAGTCATCGACATATGGACATATACCACCGATAAGATATCGGACATGATATTCGAGGAGCTCGATCAGTTCAATCCCGTATTTATGATGGCCAACTCCGGCGCCCGAGGCTCAAAGCAGCAGATAAGGCAGCTTGCCGGAATGAGAGGGCTTATGGCCAAGCCGTCCGGCGAGATCATAGAGAGCCCGATCACCGCCAATTTCCGCGAAGGCCTGACCGTCCTGGAGTATTTCATCTCGACTCACGGCGCGAGGAAAGGTCTGGCTGATACCGCCCTTAAGACCGCCGATTCGGGGTATCTGACCCGCCGGCTCGTAGACGTGGCGCAGGATGTCATCATAAACGAGGACGACTGCGGTACCTTAAACGGTATTTTTGTAAGTGCGATAATAGAAGGCGACGAGGTGGTAGTTCCTCTGAAAGAGAGGATCATCGGAAGGGTCGCCCTGGATAATATAGTGGATATCATAACCGACGAGATCGTGGTGGCCGCCGGCGGCGAGATCGACGAAGTAGCGGCTGACCGCATCGAACAGGTCGGCATAGAGAGGATCAGGATCAGGTCTGTCCTGACCTGCGAGGCGGAACACGGTATCTGCGCCAAATGTTACGGCCGCAATTTAGCGACCGGCAGGATGGTCGAGTTGGGCGAAGCGATAGGGATCATAGCGGCCCAGTCAATAGGAGAGCCGGGGACCCAGCTTACGATGAGGACGTTCCATATCGGCGGCACCGCATACAGGGTCGTGGCGCAATCATTCATCAAGGCCAAGAACAAAGGCATCGCCAAATATCATAGTCTGAAAGTCGCCGAAAAAGGAAACGGCTTCGTAGTCTTGAACAGGAACGGCCAGATCTCGGTCAATGACGAAGCGGGCCGCGAATTAGAGAGGTATCCTGTCCCTCACGGCGCGATATTGAGCGTAGGCGACGAGAAGAAAGTATCAAAGGACGATATATTCGTAAAATGGGACCCGTATACCTTACCTATACTTACGGAAGTAACCGGTAAGATCCGTTTCGAAGATATCAAAGAAGGCACTACGATCAGGGAGGAAGTCGATACCGAGACCGGCTTGACCGACAGAGTGGTTATAGAGCACAAGGGCGAATATCATCCCCAGATCATCATCATGGACAATAAAGACGAGGTGCTGGCATTATATACTATCCCTGCCGGCGCGCATATCGTCGTAAAGGACGGACAGAAGGTTTCTGCGGGCGATCTGATCGCGAAGACGCCCCGTAAGACGATAAAGACAAAAGATATCACGGGCGGTCTGCCGCGTGTCGCGGAGTTATTCGAGGCGCGCAGGCCGAAAGACCCTGCCATCATAAGCGAGATAGACGGTGTGGTGGAATTCGGGCCCTCCAAGAAAGGACAGAGGCGCGTCATAGTAAAGAGCTCTACCGGCATGAAGAAGGAATATCTTATCCCGCACGGTAAGCATCTGAACGTTTATAAGGGCGATAAGGTCACCTCAGGGCAGCAGCTCATAGACGGGCCGGTCGTCCCTCAGGACATATTGCGCGTCTCAGGCGATAAGAAACTTCAGGAATATCTCGTAAACGAGATACAGGAAGTCTACAGGTTCCAGGGTGTGAAGATAAACGATAAACATATAGAGGTCATCGTCCGCCAGATGTTGAAGAAGGTAAGGATCGATGAGCAGGGCGATACAGATTTCTTGGTCGGAGCGCAGGTGGATAAATTCAGGTTCCTGGAAGAGAACGAGCGTATCAAGAAGAAGGGCGGAAAACCGGCGAGCGCCACACAGATACTGCTCGGCATAACCAAGGCCGCGCTTTCTACCGAGAGCTTTATCTCGGCGGCGAGTTTCCAGGAGACGACACGCGTGTTGACCGACGCTGCCGCCAGCGGCAAGCGCGATCAGTTAAGAGGCCTTAAAGAGAACGTCATCATGGGTCACCTTATCCCGGCCGGAACAGGCTTTGAGGCGCACAGGGATATAGAAGTCGCAAAGAATCTATAAATTCAGGAGTAAAGATGCCAACAATCGCGCAATTGATCAGGTTCGGAAGGGTACAGAAGAGAAAGAGGACAAAATCCCCTGCCTTGAAGAAATGTCCGCAGAAACGGGGGGTCTGTCTGCAGGTAAAGACGATGACTCCCAAGAAGCCGAACTCGGCTCTAAGGAAGATCGCAAGGGTCAGGCTCACTAACGGTATCGAGGTGACGTCATATATACCCGGCGAAGGACATAACCTGCAGGAACACTCTATTGTTTTAGTAAGAGGCGGGAGGGTCAAGGACCTTCCGGGCGTAAGATATCATATCGTGCGCGGCACGTTGGATGCGGCGGGAGTCAACCAACGTAAGAAATCGAGGTCAAAGTACGGCGCTAAGATGCCGAAATAAAGTAAAAGGTTAAAAGTAAATGAGAAGACGCAGAGCCGAAGGAAGAGAAATATTACCGGATCCAAAATATAAGTCAAAAGTGGTCTCCAAGTTCATGAATATGATAATGGAGCGCGGCAAGAAATCGATCGCCGAGCACATAGTATATTCCGCTTTTGAGGCGGCGGCCAAGAAGGTAGGCAAGGAGCCGCTTGAGGTCTTCCAGAAGGCGCTGGATAACGCCAGGCCCCTGGTGGAATTAAAATCAAGAAGGGTCGGCGGCGCCACTTATCAGGTGCCGATCGAGGTGCGCCAGGACAGAGGCGTATCCATCGCCATGAGATGGATCAGGGACTACGCGAAGGCGCGCAAGGGAAAGCCGATGGTGGATAAACTTGCCACGGAGATATTGGACGCTTATAACGGGACAGGTTCCGCGGTAAAGAAACGCGAAGACACTCACAAGATGGCCGAGGCGAACAAGGCCTTCAGCCACTTTAGATGGTAAACATGGACGATGGCTATAAAAACACAGTCTGTATTGAGTGAACAGGATATGGCGAGAGAGTACGCTTTAGAAAAGACAAGAAACATAGGCATAATAGCCCACATAGACGCGGGCAAGACCACGACTACCGAGAGGATCTTGTTCTACACCGGTCGCGTGCATAAGATCGGCAGCGTGGATGAGGGTACGGCCACGATGGACTGGATGGTCCAGGAGCAGGAACGCGGCATTACCATTACTTCGGCCAGCACCACCTGTTTCTGGAG
>JAGUXU010000138.1 GCA_020061685.1 Candidatus Omnitrophota bacterium | reverse complement strand
GGCGAAGATGTCTCTTCAAAGGTAAGGATACAATACGGGGGGAGCGTAAAACCCGATAACATAAAAGGCATAATGGCCGGTCCGGACGTGGACGGGGCGCTAGTCGGCGGCGCGAGCCTGAAAGTGAAGGACTTTGCCGAGATAGTGAGGCAGAGTAAAAAGTAAAGGAGTAAAAGATGTACGTATTCTTGATCGTATTCCATGTTTTAGCGTGCCTGGTACTCATCGGTGTAATACTTTTGCAGGCCGGTAAAGGCGGGGGGTTATCCGCGGAATTCGGCGGAGGCGGCGGCGGTTTTCAGTCCATATTCGGGACGAAGACGTCCGCTTTCTTAACGAGAGCCACGGCAGTCTGCGCCGTCATTTTTTTGACGACTTCCCTGACACTGGCCTTGGTCTCGGCCAAACGGGGGGAATCCATCGTCGAGAGAGAGGTCACCAAAGAGCAGAAGGCGCAGCCGGCAGCTACCGCAGGGCAAAAACAGACACCAGTGACAGAAACATCCGCGGCACCGGTACAGGCCCAACCTTCTCAACCTAAATAAGATCAGGGGAGGATGCATGATTAAAAAAATACCGCTTCTTGCGGTATTTTTTTTGTTAGGGCTATCAACCGCTGCGCCTTTGACGGCGGAGAGCGGCCAGCCCGCTTACGGCGACGCCATCGTCACCGCCTCTATCGGCGACGCCAATACCTTGGTGCCGATACTTGCTTCAGACTCCTCTTCGGCCGAGATATGCGGCCTGGTCTTTAATGGCCTTGTCCGTTACGACAAAGATCTGAACCTCGAGGGCGAACTCGCCGAAAGCTGGGAGGTTAAGGAAAGCGGGCTCGTGATAATCTTTCATCTCAGGAAGAATGTGCGCTGGCACGACGGCAGGCCCTTTACGGCGCGCGATGTCGAGTTCACCTACAAAAAATTAATAGACCCGAACGTAAAAACGCCTTACAGCGGCGATTTCGAGAGAGTCAAATCGCTGGAGGTCCTTGACGCTCATACCGTAAAGGTCACCTATAAGGAGCCGTTCTCGCCCGGGCTTTCAAGCTGGGGGATGTGGATCATGCCCAAGCATATACTGGAGAAAGAGGACCTCGGCAATACTAAGTTTTCGCGTGCCCCGATAGGCACAGGCCCCTATAAATTTAAGGAATGGAAGACCGGGGAGAAGATCGTCCTCGTCTCGAACCATGATTATTACGAAGGGCGTCCTTATATCGACAGATACATTTACAGGATAATACCGGACCAGGCCAGCATATTCCTTGAACTACAGACACAGGGTGTCGACCAGGTAGGCCTTACGCCGTTACAATACGCCCGCCAGACAGGCACCTCTTTCTTCAGGGAATATTACAGAAAATACAAATATCCCGCCTTCGGCTACACCTATCTGGCCTTCAATTTAAAAGACCCCAAGTTCGCGGATAAGCGCGTCCGGCTTGCCCTCGACTATGCCATAGATAAAGATGAGATAATCAAGGGCGTCCTTCTCGGCTTAGGAAGGGTTTCCACAGGGCCGTTCCCTCCGGAGTCATGGGCGTATGATAAAGATGTAAAACCCCTTGCTTACGATCCGCAGAAAGCGAAAGAACTTTTAAGGGAAGCCGGGTGGGAAGACACGGACGGCGACGGCTGGCTCGATAAAGACGGCAGGGCGTTTAAATTTACCCTGATGACCAACCAGGGCAATGACACGCGCAAAGCCTGCGCGGAGATAATCCAAAGGAGATTGAAGGAGATAGGAATAGGTGCCGAGATAAGGATCCTTGAATGGGCGACGTTCCTGACGGAGTTTATAGACAAGCGCAAATATGAGGCGATTGTCCTGGGCTGGAACCTCTCGCGCGACCCGGATAATTATGACATCTGGCATTCCTCAAAACAGAAGGAAGGGGAATTCAATTTCGTCGGATATGATAACAAGGAAGTGGACAGGCTCCTTGAGGAAGGCCGGAGAGAGTTCGAGCAACAGAAGAGAAAAGAGATCTACCATAAAATACACAGGCTGATATTTGACGACCACCCGTATATATTCCTGTATGTCCCGGACGCTTTGCCGATAGTGCATTCGAGGTTTAAAGGCATCGAGCCGGCCCCGGCGGGGATAGGATACAATTTTATAAAGTGGTACGTCCCTAAAGAAGAACAGAGATATACCAGATGGTAAATTACTTATTAAGGCGGCTTCTGGGTTTTATACCGGTCTTATTCGGCATAACGGTGATAACGTTTTTTGTTATTCACCTCTCGCCCGGGAAACCCACGCGCCTGCAGGCCGAGATGTCGCCGAGGATAACCCTTGAGGCGCGGGAGAAGCTCGATAGGCTCTACGGCCTGGATAAGCCGGTCCACGTCCAATATTGGCGATGGACAAATAAGCTGGCAAGGTTCGACCTCGGGACTTCTTTTACTGACGACAGGCCCGTCTCGCGGAAGATCTTCGAGCGCATACCCATCACCATCACGATAAATATCCTTTCGCTGGCGCTTATTTTTCTTATTGCGGTGCCGATAGGGATCGCAAGCGCGGTCAGGGAAAACTCGTTGTTCGATAAACTCTCCACGGTCTTTGTCTTCGTAGGATTCGCGATACCGACTTTCTGGCTCGCCCTTTTGGCGATGAGCCTATTCGGCGTATATTTAGGATGGCTTCCCGTATTAGGCATAAAGTCGCTCGATTTTGAGCAGTATACTTTTTTCGGAAAACTGCTTGATCTTTCGCGGCACCTCATCCTGCCGGTGTCTATTTCCGCGTTCGGCGGACTTGCCGGCATCTCGCGTTATATGCGCACGAGCATGCTTGAGGTCCTTCACAAAGATTTTATCAGGACCGCCAGGGCCAAAGGGCTATCCGAGAGGAGCGTCATTTATAAGCACGCCCTGAGGAACGCCCTCCTGCCCATAGTGACCATAATAGGATTATCTATACCCGGGCTGATAGGGGGAAGCGTCATATTCGAATCCATATTCGCTATCCCCGGTATGGGCAAATTATTCTTTGACTCGGTCATGGCGAGGGATTACCCCGTGATCATGGGGATACTTTTTATCGGCGCAATACTGACGCTCTTAGGCAACTTGATAGCGGATATCACGTATGCCTGCGCCGACCCAAGGATCCGTTTGAGCGAGAAGAGATGAGAAGATATACCAAAAATAAACTTTTTGTAAGCGGCGCGGTCATCGTCGGCGTCATGATAGTCCTGGCGGTATTCGCCCCGTTTGTCGCGAGATATGACCCCAGCGGCATAGATCTTGAGGATGCGCTTATGGGGCCGTCCCGGGAACACCTCTTAGGCACGGATTCGCTGGGGCGCGACCTCTTCAGCCGCATGCTATTCGGCGCGAGGATATCGTTGAGCGTGGGATTTGTCGCCGTCGGTATCGCCGTCCTGATAGGGATGATCTTCGGCTCGATGGCCGGTTATTACGGCGGCTGGATAGACAACGTCATCTCCAGGTTCATCGATATAATGCTTTGCTTCCCGACATTTTTCCTGATACTTTCGACTATCGCGGTACTGGGCCCGAGCATCTGGAACATCATGATCGTGATCGGTGTAACAAGCTGGATGGGTGTGGCGCGCCTTATCCGCGCCGAGATATTAAGCTTAAAGGAGCGGGAGTTCATAGAGGCGGCGCGCGCGATAGGAGCGGGTGACTTGAGGATAATTGCCCGCCATCTTATTCCCAACGGCATAGGTCCTGTCCTCGTAAGCGCCACATTGGGCGTTGCCGGCGCGATATTGCTTGAGTCGGGGTTGAGTTTCCTGGGCCTCGGCGTCCAGCCGCCTACCCCCAGTTGGGGGAATATACTCACCGAGGCGAAGTCGACACTGGGTATAGCGTGGTGGATCACGGTATTTCCGGGCCTGGCCATCCTGATAACAGTATTGGGATATAACCTCCTCGGCGAGGGGCTGCGCGAATTCTTCAATCCGCAAAGAGAAGAGAAAAGATGAACGTCCTATTGGAGATCAAAGATCTACGGCTCGATTTTTTGCATGAGGCGAAGGCCGTTGAGGTGCTCCGCGGCGTAAATTTGAAAGTCCACGAAGGGGAGATCCTGGGGCTGGTCGGAGAATCGGGCTCCGGAAAGACGCTGACGGCGCTATCAGTCACCAAGCTGCTGCCGAAGTCCGCCAGGATCACGGCGGGCGAGATCCTATACGACGGGCGGGACCTGCTTAGATCGGAAGAGGACGACCTAAGGAAGGTACGGGGCGCCAAGATCTCTTACGTCTTTCAGGACCCGGCGACCTCGCTTAATCCGGTCTTTACGATAGGCGAGCAACTGATAGAGAATATAGAGCTTCATCAAAAGACAAAGAAAGAAGAATCTTTCGATATCGCGGCCGCGGCATTGAAGGATGTCGGTATGCCGTCTCCGAAAGACATCATGTTCGCTTATCCGCATCAATTGTCCGGCGGGATGAAACAGCGCGCGATGATAGCGATGGCGATATCATGCCGGCCGGGATTATTGATAGCCGATGAGCCGACTACCGCGCTGGACGTGACCATTCAGGCGCAGATACTGGACCTCTTAGTCCGCTTGAAAGAAGAATTGCGGCTTACCGTTATCCTCATAACACACGACCTCTCGATCGTAGCGCAGGTCGCGGAGAAGACGGCCGTGATGCAGGAAGGCAGGGTCGTCGAATACGGCGATACCGCCATTATTTACAGGAAGCCGTCGCATCCGTATACGCAGAGATTGATAGATTGCATACCAAAGATGTCGGGTCATAGGATATGAAACCGTTATTGTCGGTCAAGGACATAAAGAAATACTTTCCGGTCGAACGCGGATTCAGCCGCCAGCTGGTAGGCGAGGTCAAAGCGGTCGACGGCGTCTCTTTTGAAGTGAAGGCCGGCGAGACCCTGGGCGTGGTCGGGGAATCCGGCTGCGGAAAGACGACCCTGGCGCGTCTCACGCTCAATCTTTTAAAACCGAGCGCCGGCAAAGTGGTCTTTGATGGCAACGAGATATCCGCCCTGCGTCAAAACCGGATGCGCCCGTTAAGGAAAGAGATACAGATCATATTCCAGGACCCGTATAATTCGTTAAATCCGAGGATGAAGATAGGCGAGATCCTGACAGAGCCGCTATTGGTCCATAAAATAGGGACGAGGCAGGAGAGGGCCGATAAGGCAAGAAATCTGCTCTCCAAAGTCGGGTTAAAACCGGAATACGTAGACAGGTACCCTCATCAGTTCAGCGGCGGCGAGCGGCAGAGAATAGGAATAGCCCGGGCTTTGGCGACAGGCCCCAAACTTATAATCTGCGACGAGCCGGTCTCTTCGCTTGACCTCTCTATACAGGCGCAGATACTGAAATTACTTACGGATCTGCAAAAAGAACTGGACCTCTCGTACCTGTTTATATCCCACGACCTGCGCGTTATAGAGGCGGTCTCGGATCATGTCATGGTGATGTATCTGGGAAAGGTCTTTGAATACGCCTCGACAGAAGAGCTCTATTCTTTCCCTATACATCCTTATACCGAGGCGCTATTTTCCGCGGTAGCGATAGGGCAGGAGAGAAAAAAGAAAGGCCTTATCGCAAAGGGCGAGCCGCCGTCCCCGATATCCCCGCCGCCGGGATGCAAGTTCCATCCGCGCTGCCCTTACGCGGAGCCTCAATGCAGGGTCGAAGAGCCGCCGCTAAAAGAAGTAAAGCCGGGCCACCTTGTCGCCTGTCCGCCGCGGACACGGCAGTTATTGGGAACCAAAAATTAACAAGTTGCATTTTTTGCCGCTTTCGTATATAATTATCCTGCTATGATAAACAAACTCTTACATATACTGGCGCCGGTAGCGCCATACGTCCTCAGTTTTATCCCTATCTTCGTGGCAGTCAACGCATTAGGGAATATACCGCTTTATCTGTCTCTGACAGAGGGGATGAAGGAGAATCAAAGGCATAAGGTCGTAGTAAGCAGCCTAGTGGTCGCGACTATCGTCGCGTTCGTCTTTATGTTCCTGGGCAATATCTTATTACGGCTTATGGGCGTCACGATCCCTGACTTCAGGATCGCAGGCGGGATATTACTGCTCGTCCTGTCCGTCCATCTTCTCCTGCCCGGAGAAGACAAAAGGGGACACGTGACGACTGATGTCGGAGTCTTTCCCCTGGGCACGCCTTTGATCACCGGACCCGCGGTCCTGACGACCGTCCTTGTCATGAGAGAGGCCTATGGTATCGTCCCGACGACCGTATCGCTTATCCTGAATATGGGCATTACGTGGCTGGTCTTATCGAAAGCCGATGTCCTTATTAAACTGATGGGTAAGGGCGGCGCCCGGGCGTTATCCAAGGTGGCGGATATATTCCTGGCGGCGATAGCCGTGATGATGATAAGGATAGGCCTTTTGGAAATAATCTCTTTCGTGGTGTCCGCGAAGAAATAAGATGAGAAAGAATATAGTAACGTTCATAATGGCGGGCGGGAAAGGTGAACGTCTTTATCCCCTGACAAGGGACAGGACCAAGCCCGCGGTGCCGTTCGGCGGCATATACAGGATCATAGACGTAACCCTCTCCAACTGCATCAATTCCGGAATCCGCAAGATCCACGTCCTGATACAGTATAAGTGCAATTCGCTTATAAGGCATCTGAGGCTCGGATGGAACCTCTTTGACGCCGAATTAGGAGAATATATCGATATCGTACCGGCGCAGATGAGGGTCCGGGAGAGTTGGTATATGGGGACCGCAGATTCGATATACCAGAACCTGTATTTCGTTGATGCCGAGAAGCCCGAATACGTCCTGATACTTGCCGGCGACCATATATACAAGATGGACTACGGCGAGATGTTGGACTATCATATCGCCAAGAAAGCGGACTGTACGGTCGCGGTCGTGGAGATCGGCAAAAAAGACGCCAGCCATTTCGGCATAATAGAGGTCGACCGCGACAGCAGGATATTGGGCTTTGAAGAGAAGCCGAAAGTGCCGAAGACGATACCGGGCGATCCGAAGCACGTTTACGCGTCAATGGGCATATACGTCTTCAATACAGGCGTATTGAAGGAAGAACTGAACGCCGACGCTCAGAACGAAGAGAGCAAGCATGATTTCGGGAAAAACATACTTCCGGCGATGGTGGCCAAGAAGGCGAAAGTATACGCCTATAATTTTAAGGACGAGAACAAGAAAGAGGCGCAATACTGGCGCGATATAGGGACCCTTGAGGCATATTACGAAGCGAATATGGACTTGGTGCAGGTTACGCCGATATTCAATCTGTACGATAAGGATTGGCCGATCAGGACCCATATGGAGAAGTGCCCTCCCGCGAAATTCATATTCGCCGGCGGAGAGGACGGTAAGCGCATCGGTGTGGCGTATGATTCCATGGTCTCCGGCGGGTGCATAATCTCGGGAGGCAAGATAGAGCGTTCGGTGCTTTCTCCCAATGTCCGGGTAAACAGTTATTCTCATATAGAGGATTCGATCATCATGGAAGGCGTAGATATCGGCCGTAATGCGAAGATAAAGCGCGCCATAATAGATAAGGACGTCACGATCCCTCAAGGGATGGAGATCGGTTATGACCCGGAAGAGGACAAGAAGAGGTTTACGGTAAGCGAATCGGGCCTGGTGGTCGTCGCGAAGGGTACAGTGATCGAAAGATAGATGGGGTCATCCGGGATTTTAGCGGTCTTTAAGTTGTTGCGCAGGAATTTCGGGCGCCGCAGAGTTATAAAGCAGAAAGACGCCGTAGGCGAATTAATAAAGACGATTCTCTCGCAGAACACCTCCGACAGGAATTCCCTTCGCGCCTACAATAATTTAAAAAAGCGTTTTAAAAATTGGGACGCGTTAAGAAGATCAGGGATCGCGGCGATAAGACGTGAGATCAGGATCGCCGGGCTGGCGAACATAAAGGCGCCGAGGATCAAAGAGGCCCTGGAAGAGGTAAAGAAGAGGCGCGGCTCATTGAGTCTGGGATTTTTGCGCGACCTTGATGCGGAAGGGGGCTGCGCGTTCTTAAGGTCCATCAAGGGTGTCGGGCCGAAGACGGCGGCGGTCGTGCTCCTGTTTTCTTTCGGGAAGCCGATAATGCCGGTGGATACGCACGTCTATAGGGTCACGAGGCGCCTCGGCTTACTGGATAAGAAGGCCACACGCGAAGAGGCGCAGGATCATTTCAGCGCCGTCGTGCCGGAAGGCCTTATATACGAGTTTCACCTGAATTTGATCTCGCACGGCAGAGAGATCTGCATAGCAAGGAACCCGCGATGCGGGATATGTAATTTAAAAAAGTTATGCAAGTATTATAAAGATGTCATTGCTTCGCTTCGCTCGCAATGACAGAGGTGCAGATATGGAAGATAAA
The DNA here is from genome assembly GCA_020061685.1 of Candidatus Omnitrophota bacterium. Taxonomy (GTDB): domain Bacteria; phylum Omnitrophota; class Gorgyraeia; order Pluralincolimonadales; family Pluralincolimonadaceae; genus JAGUXU01. The sequence goes on along the minus strand of JAGUXU010000138.1, from coordinate 7,668 downwards.
GCGTTAAAGATAGGAAAGAAAGAGTTTAAGTCAAGGCTTCTGGTCGGGACCGGAAAGTATGCCGGTTTCGATATCATGAAGAAGGCCCTTGAGGCCTCCGGCGCCGAGATAGTTACCGTCGCGATAAGGCGCCTTGACCTGGACGGGCCGAAGAAAGAATCTTTACTTGACCACATAGACCAAAATAAATATACTATATTGCCTAATACCGCCGGCTGCTATACGGCGGAAGAAGCGATCAGGGTGGCCCGTATCGCGCGGGGAATGGGGCTTTCGGATATGGTCAAGCTTGAAGTGATCGGAGACGAGAAGACGCTCCTTCCCGATACGGTGGCCCTGCTGGAAGCGACCAAGATACTGGTAAAAGAAGGGTTCGTCGTCATGCCGTACACGAACGACGACCCCATTATGGCAAAGAGATTAGCGGATGCCGGCGCGGCCTGCGTGATGCCGCTCGCGGCGCCGATCGGCTCCGGGATGGGGATATTAAATCCCGTGACCATGAGGTTCATATTAGAGGCGGTCAGCGTCCCCGTAATAGTCGATGCCGGAGTAGGCACGGCTTCGGATGTCGCGATAGCGATGGAGTTAGGCTGTGACGGCGTTCTTATGAATACCGGGATAGCGGGCGCCAAAGACCCGGTCGCCATGGCCCGGGCGATGAGGCTCGCGGTCGAGGCAGGCAGGATGGCTTACTTAGCCGGCAGGATACCAAAGAGACAATATGCCTCGCCATCAAGCCCGACGGAGGGGGTCGTAAGATAAGATGGTCAGGAAAGCCGGATTAAAGGACGCCAAGCCGATACGCGTACTGATAGGGTATTATTCCAAGAGAAATATGCTGCTCCCTCGCAAGCTCAGCGATATATGCGAGCGCATAAGGGATTTCTGGGTATACGATGACGGTAAGGTATTGGGTTGTGTGGCGCTGCATATTTATGCCGATGACCTCGCCGAGATAAGGTCGTTAGCGGTCGACAGCGGCAAGTGGAAGAAGGGCATCGGCGGGGAATTATTAAATGCTTGCCTTGGAGAAGCCAAGAGGCTCGGCATAAAAAAAGTCTTTGCCCTTACGTTAGCGCCGGCTTTTTTCAGGAAATACGGGTTCAAGCATATAGACAAATCCAAACTGCCGCAGAAGATATGGACGGATTGTTTCATATGCTCTAAGTTCGCGAAATGCGACGAGGTCGCATATTTAAAGAGGTTATAGATGGGTTATACGATAACGGAAAAGATATTATCGGCTCATACCGACGCAAAGAGCATCTCGCCGGGTGACCTGATAGAATGCAAGGTAGACCTGGGGCTTGGCAACGATATCACGGCACCCTTGGCTATAGCCGAATTCGAGCGCACAGGGGCAAAGAAGGTATACGATAACAGGAAGATAGCGATCGTACCCGATCATTTCGCTCCGGCGAAAGACATAAGGTCCGCGGAGAACTTGAGGACCTTGAGGGACTTCGCCAAGAAATACGGCATAAAATATTACTATGAGATCGGCTGTATGGGCATAGAGCACGCGCTCCTTCCGGAAGAGGGGCTTACCATGCCCGGAGACCTGATAATCGGCGCGGATTCGCATACCTGCACCTACGGGGCGGTCGGCGCTTTCTCGACCGGCGTGGGCTCGACTGACCTCGCCGCGGTATTCGTGCGGGGAAGGTTATGGTTCAAGGTGCCCGAACAGATGAAGTTCGTCTATACCGGACGGCTCAATAAATGGGTCGGCGGAAAGGACCTCATCCTGTTTACTATCGGGGATATCGGGGTCGACGGCGCGTTATATAAGTCTATGGAGTTCACCGGTGAGGCCATATCGCGGCTTCCGATGGATGACAGGTTCGCCATGTGCAATATGGCGATAGAGGCCGGCGGCAAGAACGGTATCATCGCGCCGGATAGGATAACCCTGGAATACGTCAAGCAGACGGCCAAGAAATCAAAGAAGAAATGGAAGGTATATAAGAGCGACAAGGACGCGGAGTATTGCGAGGTCAAGGAATACGACGTGACAAAATTGGAACCGCAGGTCGCGTTTCCATCCCTTCCATCTAACGCGAAGCCTGTCAGCCAGGCGAAGGGTATAAGGATAGACCAGTCGGTCATCGGCTCGTGCACGAACGGAAGGATAAGCGACTTAAGGATCGCCGCGAAGGTATTAAAAGGAAAGAAGGTCCACAAGGACGTCCGCTGCATCGTCTTTCCCGCCACGCAGGCCGTCTATTTACAGGCGATGAAGGAAGGCCTGATCGAAATTTTTGTAAAGGCGGGGTGCGCGGTATCAACGCCTACCTGCGGGCCGTGTTTAGGCGGACATATGGGAGTCCTGGCGGCGGGCGAGGTCTCTGTCGCGACCACTAACAGGAATTTTGTAGGCAGGATGGGGCACTTGAAATCAGAGGTCTATCTCTCGAATCCGGCGGTCGCCGCGGCGAGCGCCGTAAAAGGGAAGATCGCCCATCCGGAGGAAGTCATATGATAATAAAAGGACGCGCCTGGAAATTCAGGGACGATGTCAATACGGATGAAATAATCCCGGCAAAGTTCCTCGCACTGACTACGGCCGGGGAATTGGGACCGCATTGCATGGAGGGGATAGAGCCGGGTTTCTCGAAGAAGATGGCAAAGGGCGATATCATCGTGGCAGGGAAGAATTTCGGGTGCGGCTCGAGCCGTGAACACGCGCCGCTTTCGCTTAAGGGATGCGGCGTCTCCTGCGTCATCGCGGAGAGTTTCGCGAGGATATTCTTCCGCAACAGCATAAATATCGGCCTTCCGATTTTTGAATCCGCGCAGGCCGGTAAGGCGATCGAGAACGGCGACGAGATAGAAGTGGACGCCTCAAAAGGCGAGATAAGGAACCTGACGAAAAACAAGACGTATAAATCGAAGCCGATGCCGGGATTTATGGAGGAGTTGATCTCGGCAGGCGGGCTTATGAAATGGGTGGCCAAGAAAAAATGAACAACTACAGGATCGCTGTAATAGGCGGTGACGGCACCGGGCCGGAGGTGGTCAGAGAAGGCTTGAAGGTCTTGAAGGCCGCAAGCCAGAAGTTTGGATTCAAGTATGAGACAAAGGAATTCGATTTCAGCGGGGCGCGCTATCTTAAGACCGGAAAGCTCGTCGAGGATAATGACGTCGAGGAGTTAAAGAAATATAATGCGATCTATCTGGGCGCGGTCGGAGACCCCAATGTCAAGCCGGGGATCATCGAGACGGGCGTCCTTTTGAAATTAAGGTTCTCGCTGGACCAGTATATCAATCTACGCCCGGTAAAACTCTACAATTCGGCATATTGCCCGTTAAAGGACAAGAAACCGGAAGACATAGATTTTGTCGTGGTCCGCGAGAATTCCGAGGGGATTTACAAAGGGATGGGCGAATTCCGCGATAAAGGGACAAAAGACGAAGTCGCCATCCAGATATCGTATAACACGCGCAAGGGTGTCGAGCGCTGTATCCGTTACGCGTTTGAATATTGTAAGAAACGCAACAAGAGGAAGAAACTTACGCTTTGCGGCAAGACCAACGTTCTGACCTACGCATGGGACTTATGGCAGAGGACATTTAACGAGGTCGCCAAGGAGTATCCCGATATCAAGACGGATTACGCGCATGTCGACGCCACGACGATGTGGTTCGTCAAGAACCCCGAGTGGTTCGATGTTATCGTGACCGATAATATATTCGGCGATATCATAACCGACCTGGGGGCGATGATACAAGGCGGCATGGGTATAGCCGCGGGCGGGAATATCAACCCGCAGGGCGTCTCGATGTTCGAGCCGATAGGCGGCTCGGCGCCGAAATATACCGGCCAGAACGTCATCAATCCCCTTGCCGCTATCTGCGCTGCGGGGATGATGCTTGAGAATTTAGGAGAGGTGAAAGCGGGTAAGGCGGTAGAAGAGGCAGTCATAAAAATAGTGAGCACCAAGTTAAAGTCCTTAGCCGCGGGCAAGATGGGTTATTCGACGACCGAGGTCGGCGATTTGGTGGTAAAAAATATATAATTAACGAAAAACGCAAAGCGCAAAGCGAAAAGTTAAAGTTTTAAGTTTTGAATTTTAATTTTGCATTTTTCGTTTTACAATTTTCGCTAAAGTGAGGGTTGCTATAAATGAGAAAAAGCAGGTATAACGTTTGCGTCGTAGGTGTAGGCGCGGTAGGGATAGAGATGCTGCGCGTCCTGCGCCAGCGGAATTTCCCTGTCGGCGAACTGAGGGTCCTGGCAAGGAGCTCAAGGGAGATAGACGTCGACGGACAGAGATATTCCGTGCAGGCGATCTCTCCCGAGGCTTTCGAGGGGATAGATATCGCGCTCTTCGCCGGCACCGAGGGCGAAAAAGGCGCGGCGGTAACCTATGCCAAAGAAGCGGTAAAGAGGGGCGCGGTAGTCATCGATAACGGCGCCGATTTCCGCATGGACCCAAAGGTCCCGTTGGTCGTGCCTGAAGTGAATGCCGCCGATGTCAAAAAACACAAGGGAATAATCGCGAACCCGAATTGCTCGACTATACAGATGGTCGTAGCGCTTAATCCGATCCATAAGAAAGTCGGGATAAAGAGGATAATTGTCACCACTTTGCAGGCTTCATCCGGTGCCGGAAAGAACGCGGTCGAGCAGTTAAAGGCCGAGGCGGCCGCGATTCACGCGAGCAGATATGAGAATATCCACGTCGACGTCGAGCGTTCAATGCCGCAACAGCTGGCTTATAACGTATTTCCGCACATAGGAAGCTTTGCCGAATGCGATTACACCAATGAGGAGTGGAAGCTGGTCAATGAGACCCATAAGATAATGCATGCGCCGAAGATAAAGATCTCCGCGACCACCGTCCGTGTGCCGGTAAGGACCGGCCATTCCGAGTCCATATATATCGAGACCGGAAAGCCGATCAGCCCCGATAAAGCCAGGGCGCTCCTTTCGAAATCTCCGGGCATCATAGTCGAGGATGACCCCAAGAAAGGCCTTTATCCCATGCCTAAGGATGCCGAAGGAAGGGATGAGACCTTCGTCGGACGCATCCGCTCCGACTATTTTGTGAAGAACGGCCTGTGGCTGTGGGTCGTCGCGGACAACCTGCGCAAAGGCGCCGCCACCAACGCCATTCAGATAGCGGAAGAATTAATAAAATATTGATCCGTAATATCCTCCTCAAGATAGAATACGACGGCACGAATTATTCCGGCTGGCAATCGCAGAAAAATTCCCGCAGCATCCAGGATACAATAGAAGCCGCGCTTAAACGGATTACAGGCCGTAAGGCGCGGCTTATTCCCTGCGGCAGGACTGATGCCGGTGTCCACGCGCTCGGTCATATAGCCAATTTCAAGACGGCCTCACATATCCCGCTCTACAAGCTCCAGCGCGGGTTGAACAGCGTCCTTCCGGAAGACATAGTCATAAAAGAAGCAAGAGAAGTCCAGCTTAAATTCCACGCGAGGTTTGACGCGAAATCAAAGACCTACCGCTATACTATAATAAATGGCGCATCGCCGTCGGCCATCCAAAGGAATTTCACCGTTCATATACCGTACAGATTAAATCTTGCGTTGATGAAAAAAGAAGCGAAGGTCCTGATCGGAAGACATGACTTCAGATCTTTTCAGGCGGCTGACAGGATAGAGCGCTCATCGGTCCGTACGATAAAAAGACTGGATATCAAGAAAAGCGGCGGCCTGATAAAAATTACTGTCGAAGCCGACGGTTTTTTGTATAATATGGTTAGGAATATCGCAGGCACCCTTATTGAGATAGGAAGAGGAAAATTTAAGCCGGGCAGCACGGTCAAGATACTGAAGGCAAAGAATAGAAAACTTGCCGGGCCTACGGCGCCGGCAAAGGGCTTATGCCTTATGGAGGTCAAATACTGATGGCGGCGAAGAAGCGCCAGGCATGGGGCACTAAATTAGGGATAATCATGGCAGTGGCAGGTTCTGCCGTGGGCCTGGGTAATTTTTTGAGATTTCCGGTCCAGGCTGCTCAGAACGGCGGCGGGGCTTTTATGATACCGTATTTCGTCTCGCTCTTATTGCTCGGGATCCCTTTGATGTGGATAGAATGGTCACTCGGGAGATACGGCGGCGGATTCGAGCACGGCACGGCCCCGGGCATTTTTCATACATTATGGGAGAAAAACCGCTTCATAAAATATTTCGGCGTGATCGGCATCTTCGGGCCGCTCGTTATATTCATTTATTATACATACATCGAGTCGTGGACGCTGGCATATAGTTTCTTTGCCCTGACCGGCAAATACGCGGGAGCGACAGGGCAGGGCCAGATGCAGTCTTTCCTGAACGCATTCCAGGGGCTTGAGAAGAACCAGTTCTTTGATTCGCTCTGGATCGCTTATATATTCTTCCTGATAACGTTCTTCCTGAATATAACGGTTATATATTACGGCATAAAAGGCGGCATCGAGCGTTTTTGCAAAATCGCCATGCCCGCGCTTTTTATCTGCGGCATTCTGCTTGCCGTCAGAGTCCTTACCCTGGGCGCGCCTGATCCGGCAAAGCCGGATTGGAATTCGTTAAACGGCCTCGGGTTCTTATGGAATCCCGATCTCTCGGCCTTAAAGGACCCCAAGGTCTGGCTTGCCGCGGCAGGGCAGATATTCTTCACTTTAAGCGTGGGGATAGGCGTCATATTGACATATGCCAGTTATCTCTCCAAGGGCGACGACGTGACGCTCTCGGGCTTGACCGCAGTCAGCACGAATGAGTTTGCCGAAGTTATACTTGGCGGAAGCATCGTTATCACCGCCGCCTTCTCGTTCTTCGGCCCTATAGGCGCGCAGGAGGTTGCCAAGAGCGGGGCGTTTAATCTCGGATTTGTCACGATGCCGCTCATATTTCAGAACATCTCTTTCGGAGCGTTCTTCGGGTTTATTTGGTTTTTAATGCTTTTTTTGGCGGGCGTTACATCGTCCGTCTCACTGGCACAGCCGGCAGTCGCATTCATGGAAGACGAGTTCGATATCAGCAGGAAGAGGGCAGTTTCCATTTTAGGGATCGTTTGTTTTATCCTGTGCCAGCCCGCGATATTCTTCTTAGGCAGGGGTGTCGTGGATGAACTTGACTTCTGGGGCGGTACATTCTGCCTCGTATTGTTCGCGACAATAGAGACGATATTATTCACGTGGATATTCGGGATAGATAAAGCATGGGAAGAGATGCATCACGGCGCGGAATTACAGATCCCAAAGATATATAAATTCATAATGAGATATGTGACACCCGTGTTTTTACTGGTTATCCTCTGCTGGTATTTGTTCTCTTCTGGTATAGATATGCTTATTATGAAGAACGTAAGCCCGGAAAATAAGCCCTTTGTCCTCGGGACAAGGATTATGCTCTTGGCGATTCTTATCGGGCTCGCCCTGGCTGTCAAATTTGCCTGGCGCGGGAAGAGGAGGACAAAATGAACATAGGCGGATGGATATTTTTAGCCCTCTCATGGGGTTTTATAATTTTGCTTGCCGTATTCTGTTTCTGCAAGGTTTTATCGAAAAAGAGCGGCTTGGATTAAAGGTCCGCGAAAATATAGGTTGTGTTTCCTTAAAATTGATGTATAATTTAGCTGTATCATAAGTTAAAGGGGTCTGGAAAGTTTACTTTCCAGAGGTTTTATTTGGATGGTCGGGCCGCCATCTC
>JAGUXU010000001.1 GCA_020061685.1 Candidatus Omnitrophota bacterium | reverse complement strand
TTATATCACTATGAGGTATGTGCTCCGCATTATTTAAAGCTTCGCTTTAGTTAACTGGCGCCCTGCCTGCTCAGAGCGCCACGAAGATAAGCGGGCAAACGAATTTGACCAGCAGCATATAATCGATGGCGGAATACGCATATGGTTGCGATTTGTGTGGCAGGAAGATGGTGGCGGCAAAGTACACTCCTAAAGGCGGCGCTGTTTTCCTGCGCCACGAGTGCGCGGCCGCCCTCCGCTCGGGGGAACTCGTCTGAACGGCCCCAGTCCGGCCCCCATTCCGAAATATCGTCGCCTTCCGTTTTAAAAGGCCTTGTTTTGCCTTTGGCGATATTTTTTCCTATGTCCAATCACCCCTAGCATATAACGAAGCTCCATTTTCCCACATTTTTCTTCCATCTTTTCCAATTTTCCTCGCACCACTGTCTCAAACTCTGTAATCTTATCAAGGGCTTCTTCTAACCCGTCGTTGAACGAGTTCATCACCATCGTCATATCGGCCGCCCCTTCAGTCACGGGTCTTTTATCTTCATTCCTTCGATGGCTTTCTTCAATTCCGCAAACGATGTGATTTTCCCGGCCATGCTGTCCAGTTTATTATAGTCCGCCAGAGTACAAATACATTTATAGAGAAAGCTTTAAATATAAGTAATGCAAAATATTGGTGGTGATTAAGAATGGCCAAAAGGAAAGGCAGGATGGCAGAAGAAGAATGGGCTTTGTTTACGTCAATTTACGATGAGGGGGTAGAGCGTTACAAACAAGACCTTAATCTTCCCGAGGACTTTAATGACCCAACGATCCAGACGCTTGAGCGCATCAGGGACAAGCTTTACGACAGAGTTGCACCAGCGCCATAGTGCCCATTACGCGAGGGCGGAACAAAAGAGTATGTTACGTTTCCAAGCGACGTGGATGCGCTATCTCGCAATAAGCACTTCATGTACGTCTTTAGGATCTTTAAAATGTCCGACGGCGCAGATAAAACGGTATATGTTAGCGAACGGGGGCTTGCCCTACCAACAGAAAAGGAATTTACCAAAAAGATAATGTTCATTTTGTGGCTTGCTGAACATGGAGACTTGCTTTTTATATGTCGAGACATGCATCATATACTTGGATGTGTCGGAGAACTTGGCTATGTTTATACTATTGTTAGGGAATTTATGGAACACAAATTCAATATCGACAGAGAAGAATATAATGGGCCCATTCTCCGTGAGATACCAGTGCCAAAAGAAAAAATAAGAGAAGTTGGGGCAACGCACATTTTTTCTTTGATTCCAGGTGAAGAAGGGCATATTAAAAATCTTGTAGAATTACTTATGGAAAGGTTTTTTATGCCTAGTCTCCACTTTTCAAACGAAGAAATACTAGCTATTAAGGACATAGGTGTGAATTGGTTAATGGGCATGGAAGAAATAGCCCCCTTATCCCGAGACGAAATCGAACGGCTCAGTTGGCAACATATCCAAAACGAGCTTGACAAAGTTACGGAATATGGGTGGTCATCCATCCAAAAGAAACACCTTGATATGTATGCTTCTTTTATATACTACGCCATCCTATGATCAACTGCTTCTGAAAATTAAGCTCTACAGCGAAAAATACAACATCCCGCCTGAAATATTAAAAAAATATGCCGTCGCTAGGCGGTATAACTTATGGGCTACGGAGGCGGTATATAAGGTGTTTAAGGAGCACCCTATGGTAACAAAATGGCCAAAACGGGACAGGTACGTCGATTGGGACATTGCCGGCCAGCAGTTCGACTTAAAGGTAACGCGCGTGTTCGCATCCGTAAGCACGGAAGAATTAAACGCGTTCGTAAACAACCCCGTCCCGCTAATGCGGCGGTTCCTCGAAGGACAAAGTTTGGCCCGTTTTCACCCAAGACCCCACCTTTTTATAGCAGTAGATTGCCTAAGCGCAACTGGCGAGCGACAGCCGTCCGAATCTTGGAAGGTGAAAAAGGAGCTTAAGAGGGTAAGGACGGCGATTGATAAATATATTGCCCTCACGTACCCTAAAAAAGAACTGCCAGTAATCAATTTTAAGTACGAGGGGCAGGAGTACGCTACCCCCGCCGACATCATTTTTGTCCTGAAGGAAGGCGAGACGTTCAGAGGCATTTTTTACAAGTGGGAAAATAATGAAAAGGATTTATACACATAATACCTCCTATATTTTTGTAATGAAAATAGAGGACATATCTGACATTGACATAAAAAACTGGAAGAAGTATTCTGAAGAGGACGTCAGGACAGACAGTCTATGGATCATCGGGAGGAGAGAAAAAGACGAGATACACGGCAAGTTCGATTATCACGGGTGGTTTGTCAGCGAAATCCCGCGACAGATGATGAAGAGGTACACCAAGAGGGGCGACTGGGTATTGGACGCGTTTTCCGGCTCCGGCACATCGCTGATTGAGGTCATTAGAATGGACCGCAACGGGATAGGCATTGAGCTCAACCCAGAGGTCGTCAGCAAATCAAAAAAATTGATAGAAAAACAGCGGCAGATCCTCCCAGACTACAAGGGGCAAATTTTTATAATACAGTGCGACAGCCGATTTGTCAATGTGCCCGAAGAAACAGGAATAAACAAAGTACAACTTATAATACTCCACCCCCCCTACGCAGACATTTTGCGGTTCTCAGATCTGCCAGAGGACCTGTCGAATGCCCCGACCGTAGGGGATTTCCTCAGGATGTTCCGGGAGGTTATGGATAACGTCTCCCCAC
>JAGUXU010000124.1 GCA_020061685.1 Candidatus Omnitrophota bacterium | reverse complement strand
TGTCTTTTGCCTCGATGCTGCGCACCAGCGATTGCACGATACGGTAAAAATAATCGTGCAACTGCTTCCTTGATTCGTAGAGGCTTCCGGCCATCTCGTTAAAAGACCCGCCCAACCGGCTTATCTCATCGCTGCCCTTGACCTCCACTTTATATTGCAGATCTCCCGCGGCTATACGCCGGGTCCCTTCCGAGAGCCTCTTGATGGGATCGCTGATCCCTTTTGAGATCAGAAGGCCCAGAAACAGCGAAATAAATACGCCCAGCGCCAATACAAAAACCGCGCGCCTCTTGACTTCCTTTTGCGTGGCATGGACATCCTTTGCCGAAATATCTATGCCCAATATGGCTACGGCCGTGCCGTTATTATCGCGGACCGGGGCATAACCGGACAGCGTTACTCCCCAGTCATCCACCATGAGTTCTTTATCCGCGGAGGGGCCGTCAAAGGCCTTGAGCATCTCGGGAAAAAGAGAAGCATCATATTTATCTCCGGGATATGAAGTCGGCCTTTTTCTTCCGCCTTCCGCGGAAACGGGTTCCGGGTCCACGATAAACTGCCAGACGCCCGGCACCTCTGTCTTTGTCATGGTATAGATAAAAAGGATCCGGGGATTGGCTTTTTTGATCTGCCCTAATTTTTCCGCGATAAGCTTGTATTCTCCGCTGTTTACTCCCTCGCGGCTTAGAGGGACCCGGAGAAGCGTATGCGGGTCTACCATCAATGAGGCGGTCTGGGCAACGGCCTTCAGGCCGTCCCTCAGTTGGCTCAATTGCGAATCGAGGCTGAATTTATATATAAGGAAATTACTCAGTCCGGCTACAAAAAATAACGACAGGATCAGGGCTATCGTGACCTTCACGCGGAAACTGCCGAATATAATGCGTAATTTGCCCATCTTCACGACTTCCTATCTTTTAAGGAACTTCAACGCCAGGTCCGCCGCGTCCATCCCTGAGAGAAGACACGCGTGTATGCCCGCCCCCGGACGTGTCCAGGCACCGGCCAGATATAGCCCTCTTACGCGAGTCTCCTGTCCCAGCCTGTTGATCCCCGCCTGCCCGACTGTCTGGGCAAAGCCGTATATCGCGCCCTCGGAGGATGAGGTAAAACGCAGCATTGTCCTGGGGGTGGCGACCTCCATAAGTTCGATACTTTTTGAAAGTCCGGGCAGGTACCGCTCTACCCTTGATATCAGCATATCTGCCACCTTCTGTTTCTTTAAATTATATTCCTCTTCGTTCAAATCCTTCCAGTTCGAATAAGAATCCAGGGTCATGATAAGGAGGCTCCCCTTCCCTTCAGGCACCAGGCCAGGGTCTATCTGTGAATGGTCCACTAACTCCAACGAGCATTTCCCGTAATCGCCCTCCAGTGAATACCGGAAATCCTCATCGTGGTCGTACGTCATATTTACGGAAAAGAGATAGTGATTCATCCCCAGGTCTCTGGCGGGGATCTTCAGGCCTAAATAGACCTGGAATGCGGATATCGACTTCTCAAGCGAAGATAATTCTTCGCGGTATTCCTTCTTCATAGCCTCGTTGTCAAGCATCCGGGTAAGCGTATCGATGGCATTGGCGTTGGAGATAACGGCCCTGGCATGGAATTCTTCGCCATTGCCGGTAACCACTCTCTTTACAGCATCATTCTTATCCGTGATTATTTTCACAACGGCAGCGTTAAATCTGACATCGGAGCCGTTCTTGCGTATCTGTCCGACCATCGCCTCAAAGACCTTGGATACGCCTCCTCTCACATAAGCTGTCGGACTGTAATAATAACCTCTGAAGACCAATAAAAAATAAAGGGCGCTCAGGCGGCTCGGAGGCGTTCCCGTAAAACGCCATATATCCGTCACGATCGCCAGGAATTTATCATCCTTCACATAGTCCTCGATGAATTCCCTGACGGTCTTCCGGGATATCTTTATCACTTGCAGGTAAAGAAACGGAGCCAGGATCAATTTAAGCCACATCGGAAGGTTTGAATAAGCGAAATTGTCGAATTGTCCGTAGAATTTATCCATAGCGCGGAATAATCTGTCTATCGCGGCGCTTTCCTGCGGGAATTTACCTTTCAGCAGCACCATAAAATTATCACGTTCAAAATCCGCGACGAAATCATCCTGCGGATAGACCATCCGCGCGAAACTGCCGAGCTCGATGAATTCAATCTCCTTCCCGATCTCGTTGTCGTCCAGGAATTTTCTTACGTCGCCGTCAGGGCCAAGGCCGTCAACGCAGTGCACCGAGGATTCAAAAGTGAAACCTTTTCTCTTAAATGTCGTCGCGTAACCGCCCGGTACCGGCTGCGAATCGAGAAGAAGGACCTTCTTGCCCTGGCGGGATAAAATAAGGGCTGAGGTCAGGCCTCCCACCCCCGCTCCTATCACGATCGCGTCGTAATCCATTATAACCTGCCCAGAAATTTGACCGCCTCTTCGGCGACTTTATCTTTCTGCTTATCGATAGTTATCATATGATAGCTGTCTTCCAACGGCACTAAGGTCTTATCCGCGGAGCCGATATGGTCGTATATGTAGCGGGCATTGCGGATACTGGTCATATCGTCTTCCTTGGCATGAAGTATGAGAATGGGCGTCCTTATCGCAGGGAGTTCTTTTTTAACGACCTTCACGAAGAGAGTATGCTGATAAAGGCATGATAACGGGAAAAAAGGGCTTCCGAATAGCAGGGATTTTTTACTGAATTCGCTTGCCTTCGCGTTCTTATAAAATCTCTCGATGCTCTCCCGCGAATCTTCATCCTTAAGGCCGTAGGGCCAGCCTTCTCTTATGTTTATCGCGTCCCTTAAGACGGGTATATGCCAAACCAGATTCATTAAAACCTTGCCCTTATGCAGCGCCCAACCGTCATAGAATAGCGTAGGCGCCAAGGCGACGATACCCGAGACCTCCGAGGGAAAAAGAGAAGCCAGGTGTATGCCCATAAGAGCGCCCATAGAGAGGCCCGCGACAAAGACCTGTGAATTCTCTTCCTTGAGCCGTTTAAAATCCTCTATGCAGGCATCCGCTATTTCATTCCACGTGACTTTCTTGAGTTCGGTTAAAGAACCGCAGTGGCGCGGGAGGGCGTTGCAGAATACCGTGTAGCCGGCCTTATTTAAGGACTTGCCGAAATAACGCATCTCCGAAGGCGTCCCCGTAATGCCGTGGATGAGTAATACTGCCTTTTTACTCCCCTTCAGCAAGAAGTTATATCTGGCAAGATTGGCTTTCTCCATGGAGGTTCAATTATAACACAAAAAAAACTTGTTGTTAAGGGGGGTGTTTCTGCTATACTAAAAATCATGCGAGACAAAAAGTTGCCGCTCGTCTTTTCCGTCACCGCGACCATCAAGGACATCCCCGAGAACGACTGGAATGGCCTTTTCGGTAAAGATGCTCCGGAAGGGTTCGGCTATCATAAAACGCTTGAAGAGTCCCGGATAAAGGAATTCCGCTTAGGGTATCTTTTAGCCAAGAGAGGCGGAAAGATCGTGGCCGTCCTTCCTTTCTTTATCAACGACTTTTCCTTCGCTACCATAATCCAGGGCCCCCTGCAGGGACTTATCTTATCTTTACAAAAGGCCTTCAGCCGCTTCCTGAAGATGAAGATGCTCTTTGTGGGCTTCCCCACTACCGAGGAACTCTATATAGGAATATCGGGCGCGGAGGATACCGATGATATATTAGACGGCGCGCTGAAGAAATTCCGCGAGATCGCCAAAGAGGAGAAGATAGGCTTGATATTATTCTATAACCTTTCGGAAAATCACCGCGATCTGGCGGCCTATCTGGGAAAAAATGGGTTTGCGCGGATGGAAAATTATCCCAATACAAGGATCATGATAAAAGCGGATTCCTTAAAAGAATATATCGATTCTCTCGGCAAAAATACGCGTAAGGACCTGAGGCGCAAATTGAACAAATTGCCGGGGCCGGCCCCGCTTACGACGGAGATCGTCGACGAGATAGGCGGCCTGAGAGACCGGATATACGAACTCTACCTAAACAATTTTAATGAGTCGGATATACATTTTGAGACGTTGACCCCGGAATTCTTTCAGAATATCGGACGGAACATGCGGGGAATCACCAAGTTCTTCATAACGCGGGACAAAGAAAAGATAGTGGCGTTTAACCTGTGCCTTGTAAGCGGCCGGACCTGCATCGATAAGTTCATCGGTTTTGACAAAGACCTCGCCCATACCTACCATCTCTATTACAGGACGTTCCTGCATAATATAGAATGGTGCATCAAGAACGGCATACGCTATTATCAGATGGGCATAACAGATTACGATCCCAAAGTACGTCTGGGGGCGGGGCTGGTCCCGCTCTCCGTCTATTTCAGGTTGAGTTGGCCCCCGGCAAACCTCTTCTCAAAATTCGTCGCAGGATTGATCAAGCCCGGAAATTTCGATCCCGCATTAAGGAAATTCCTTAAGCGCGAGGCAGGCGTTGTTCCCTCCGAAGGCCGAGGCGCTGTTTAAGACTGTGCTGATCTTGTGAGGCCTCGCCTTGTTAGGGACGCAATCGATATCGCAGTCAGGATCAGGCGTCTCATAATTGATCGTCGGCGGGAGAATGTCGTTCTTTGCCGCTAAACAACAGGCAACGGTCTCGATGGCGGAGGCGGCACCCATCGTATGCCCTAACATTGACTTTATGGAACTGACAGGAAGCGTATTATAACGCTCGCCGAATACCTTCTTGATCGCCGCGCATTCTTCCTTGTCGTTGGCCGGCGTCCCCGTGCCGTGGGCGTTAAAATAGTCTATGTCGGCCGGGGTTAACCCGCTCTCTTTAAGCGCCTTCTCTATCGCCGCGGCGATGCCGCCGGATTCGGGCGCGGTCATATGGTATGCGTCGCAACTTACGCCGTATCCCAAGACCTCGGCATATATCGCGCATCCCCTCTTTAAGGCGTTCTCAAGCGTTTCCAGGACCACGATGGCCGAGCCTTCCCCCACCATCATGCCTTTCCTGTTCAGGTCGAACGGCTGGACTTTTTGCGGCGCTATGGCGTACAACCGGCTAAACCCGATAAACGCTATCTTTGCGAAGGCGTCCACCCCTCCCGCCAGCATGATATCCGCGTCGCCTCCTTTTATAAGATCGCAGGCATATCCGACGGCGAAATTTCCTGCGGCGCAAGCGTTAGGAATGATGTAATTAGGGCCTTTTAATCTTAACTCCAATGCCACGTTTGAGGACAGCGAATAAGCGGGGTATTGAGGGACCATCCCCGCGTCTACATAGTCCATACCTTTCCTGATCCAGGCATCGTCTAACTCCACGAGTATCTGTGATTCCCCCATCGTCGTCCCGAGGCAGACGCCTATCCTTTCCCTGTTAAGGTCGTCTAACCTAAGACCGGCGTCTTTAACGGCGAGTTTTGCCGAACCGATAGCCAGCTGAGATGACCGCCCTATCTTCCCGACCTTCTCCTTATCGATAAAGGCCCCGGGTGAAAAATTCTTGATCTCGCCGCCGTAATGGACGGGAAAATCCGAGGTGTCAAAGGATTCGACCTCGCTTATGCCGGATTTTCCGCTTATCAGGGCGGACCAAAATTCTTCCCGGCCGATGCCTATCGAGGAGACGACGCCCAATCCGGTTATGACTATACGTTTATCCATGTATTAAGGGGTATTCTCTTTGGCCATAAAACTGATCTCTCCGACGGCAATCTCTTTATCGCCGACAGCCGCCCGCGCCTTGACTATTCCGGCGTTGGAGAGCATTTTGAGGGGTTCTATCGTGATCTTAAGCTGGTCACCGGGGATAACGGGATGGAGGAACCTTACTTTTACTGAGCCCAGATAGTAGGATAATTTTTTATTCTGCTCCGAATTCTGACTGCCGTAAAAAAGGATTATCGAGGCCTGCGCCATCGCCTCAATGATAAGTATGCCCGGCATGATGGGCTGCTCCGGGAAATGGCCGGAAAAATATTCTTCGTTAAAGGAGACGTTCTTAAGCGCTACTATCTTCTTGCCCGCCTCCAGCTCCAGGACCCTATCGATCATCAGGAAGGGGTAGCGCTGCGGCAATATCTTGCGGATTTCTTCGATGTCCAGGTCAGGCATCTTTCTTATCTAAAAATTCCTTCGCTATCTTTACGGTCTCATTGAGGGTGGTGAACTGCATAAGTTTCTCTTCGGGGATGGTTATCTTATATTTCTTCTCGATAGCCGCCAGGATCTCAAGGGCCATCATAGAATCTACACCCAGGTCTTCCGCGAACCTCGCGTTGGGGTCGATCTCGTCAGGCTCCTTCTCGATTACCTTGGCTATCAGGTCTTTGATCTCAGTATCGATTTCCTGCATCTCGCCCTCCTCTGGGATTACAGTTGTAAGGATAAACCTCCGTCAACGATGATAACCTGTCCGGTTATAAAATCCGCCGAATCACTGAGCAAAAATCTCACTGCCTGCGCGACATCCGTGACGGTACCGAGCCTTCCGAGGGGAATGCTTTTTTCGATCTCTCCTTTATACTTCTCTACAAGGCCCGCGGTCATATCCGTATCTATAAACCCGGGCGCCACGGCATTGACCCTGATGTTATAGGCGGAAACTTCCCTGGCAAGCGATTTGGTAAAACCGATGACACCCGCCTTGGAAGCGGCATAATTGGTCTGCCGCGCCATTCCTATGATACCACTTATCGAGGTCATATTCACTATATTTCCGCTTTTTTGCTTTAAGAACGTGATTATGGCGTTGCGCGTCATGTTATAGACGCCACCCAGATTCGTATCGATGACATCGCGCCAATCCTCTTTTGCCGTAAGCATTATGGCCTTGTCTTTCGTTATACCGGCGTTATTGATGAGGATATCCAGCCCGTCCAGTTCATTTTTTACTTTCTCTATGAATTCCTTTGCCTTCTCGAAATCCCGCACGTCCACCGCAACGCCCAAGCATCTTCTCCCGAGACCCTTTACCTCATTCACTAATTTCTCGGCCTCCTGGCCGCTCTTCAAATAGGTAAAGGCGACATCCGCCCCTTCGCGGGCTAACATCAAGACAATTTCCCTCCCTATGCCCCTGGTTCCTCCTGTGACTATCGCGACCTTCTTTTCAAGCATCATAAGTCCTGCCTTTCAACCGTTAAATCTCGCGATCACCATACTGGAATTATACCCGCCGGGCCCGAAAGCGTTCACCAGTACATTATCCACTTTGCAGCCGCGCGCTTCGTTGGCCACGTAATTCAAATCGCATTCGGGGTCCTTCTGCCGATAGTTGATCGTCGCAGGGATCACCTGTTTCTCTATGGCCAAGGCGGCCGCGGCGGCCTGAAAGGCTCCGGAAGCGCTGAACGATTCCCCTATCATGGATTTAATGGAACTGATATTTGTTTTGGTGGCGACCCCGAAAACATCCTTTATGGCTTTGGATTCGATGATATCCCCTTCCTTTGCGGAATTCGCAGCAGCGCAGATATAATCTATATTCTCCGGGACGACATCCGCTTTCTTCAGCGCCGTCCGCATAGCCCTTTTAAGCCCGCCGCCCTCGGGATCGTATCTGCCGATATTATAAGCGTCGTAACCCCGCCCGCAGCCCAGGACTTCGCCATATATGGAGGCGTTACGCTTGATCGCCGAGTCCAAACCCTCCAGCACTAATATCGCGGTCCCTTCGCCGAAGACAACACCGTTGTGTCTACCGTCAAAAGGACAGGACAATTCGGGGCCCTCGCCGCTTGACCCCGCTAAAAATCCGGTCCTGTAAAAACCAAAAAAGGTCTCTATGCACATCTCCTCCACCCCTCCGGCGAGCGCCACCCTCGCGCGCCCCGACCTTATGAATTCTGCCGCGTAATTAACGGCGTCCAAACCGGCGGAGAATCCCGTCGAGAGAGTGATATTAAATCCTTTGATCTTGAATCTGATGGAGACCTGGCTTGCCGGCGAATTGATGACGGTATTGGGAAAAAGTGAGGGGTTTACGTAACGAGGGCCGTCCTTGACGGCATCCTGATGGAACTCCCTTATACTGCGGATACTCCCTAGCGTGCTGCCGACGGCGACACCTACGTCGCTTGTGTCCGCGCCGGAAAAATCCAGTTTGGCGTCATCTAAGGCCAGTTTGGCGGCGCAGTTAAGCAACTTTGTGCTGCGGTCCAGTGTCCGCAATCCTTTACTGCCCAAAAAATCCGCGGCCTCGAAATTCTCGATCTCCCCGCCTGTCTTGACCTTAAACTGGGATGTATCAAACAGGGAGACAGGCCTGATGCCGGATACGCCTTTGAAGAGCGCCTCCTGAAAACGGTCTTTTCCTATGCCATTGGAAGCTATAACGCCTAAACCGGTTATGACGACTCTGGTGGGTATCATTGGTATATAATTATATATCAATAATCTGAGTTTTGAAAGGAAAAATAGGGTAAAGGATTATTATCGTTTATTGCTTATGAAAATACGCGTTAAAGAATCCCGCAGTCGCCCTTTCTGCACATCCCGGATTATGGCATTTTCCAATACCAGCGGTACAGCCAGAAGGAAAAGCATTATTTCCCTGAAGTTGAGAAATCTCATCCTGAGGGATTTAGAGAATATCTTCAGGAACCTTGCCGGGGTATAGAACGAAAACTTTATCTTCCTGCCTATTTTTTTCAAGTCGGCGTAGCTATAAGCGTCGGAATAGAGCTGCCCGCTTTCCGTGATATGGTAGCCGGGCGTGCTCTGCGCGAGTTCCCTCAAGGGAGAGAATTTCTCTATCCTTAGTTTAAGGCAGGTGATGGAATCGACCCCTATCTCCCTCGCGAACCGGGGTATGTAAAGCATCTGCTCTTCCGTCTCGCCTATGTTGCCGTATATGAAATATCCGTGGTAAAACATCGGGTATTTTTTAAGCACGACGAAAGATCTTCTTATCGTATCCGAATCAAACCCTTTATTCAGCTGAGCCAGTATCCAGTCGTGCGGAGACTCTATCCCGAGCAAAAGCACCTTGAATCCCGCCTTTACCATCTTTTTAAGCAATGAGGGATGTTTGGCTATATCGATGCGGACCTGCGCGGCAAAGCGTTTTTTTATCTTGCGGGCTATTATCAGGTCGCATATCTCTTCCGCCCTCTTTGGGTCCACCGCGAAGTTTTCATCGCTGAATAAAATGACGCTTGCGCTTATCCCGGATATCTCGTCCGCGACGGAAACCGGATTACGCGCCGAATAATTACGTTTTTGCCCCAGAGGATTGAGGGTGAACGTGCAGAATTTACAGTTAAACGGGCAGCCCCTGGAACTCAAGACCGTATCGAAGGTCAGGCCCGCTATCTTTATATCATTCAGGAACAGGTTGTACTCGTTTGACCTGAGGGAACGGTCAGGGGAAGCCAGGTTATCTATCTCGGGCAGCGGCCTGTTTTTGTTATGGACGACTCTTCCGTCGGACCTATATGAAATGCCTAAAATACTGTCCGGCGGCGCGCCCCTGAGTATCTCCTTGATGGTCTCTTCGCCTTCCCCCCTTACTATAATATCGGCCCTCCGGCAGTCCTTAAAAAGTTCTTCCACCTTCTCGGTGGCGGTATATCCGCCGATGACCAGGGGAATACCTTCCGGAAAACGGTTCAGGAGGCCGCAGATCTCTTTGATCTGGCGGTCCCAGCCGATGCCGACACAGATTATATCGATCTCTCTGGATATAAAATCCAAAAGCGCGGCCGTATCGGAGAACTCGCTTTTATACCTTAGGTCAAGGAGCGTGACCTTACCCACACATTCCTTGGCGCTTGTAGCGACATACTCGAGTCCGGTGGGCGGAAAAAGCCTCATCGCGCTCGTAGTGGAACTTTCGGTATACGGGTTAATGAATAAGGCGTGATTATATTTCAATGTCTTTCCTATCGGCGATGACGCCGCCTCGGCGCAAAGTGATATTTTATCCCTTTACCCGAAGATTGGATAAATTGTTCCTGCGGGATCTCCGGATGCTTCGCGATAGGCAATGAGGTCCTGATGAGCTTTTCGATATTCTTGACATCGCCGCTTTGATCGGGCGTCGCGAAAGAGATCGCGTGCCCTTTATGCCCGGCCCGGCCCGTGCGGCCGATGCGGTGAACGTAGTTTTGCGCGTCCTCAGGAAGGTCGTAATTAATGACCACCTCGATACCCGTTACGTCGATCCCCCTTGCGGCGATATCGGTAGCGACAAGCACCTTATATTTTCCGGATTTGAAGCCTCCGAGCGCTTCGCGCCGTTGGCCCAAAGAACGGTTGGAGTGTATCTCGGCGGCGCTGTATCCCATACCCCTGATCGAGTGGGCGATCTTTCCCGCGTTATGCTTCGTCCGGGAAAACAGGAGGATTGACCCGTGATATTGCGCGAGCAGTTTCCTTAAGACCTGTGATTTGGCGTCTTTCCTGACGATAAACAATTCCTGCGTGACATGCTCAGCGGCGGTACCGGAAGGCGCGATCTCTACGGACACGGGAAGTTTCATATATTTAGCGGCTATCTGCATGACCTCTCTCGGGATAGTCGCTGAAAAAAGCATGGTCTGTCTTTCTTTCGGCAGGAAACGCAGGATCTTGTCGACCTGCGGCGCAAATCCCATATCGAGCATGCGGTCGGCCTCGTCAAGGACCAGCATTACCACATAATTAAGCAGTATATTCCTCTGCTCCATATGGTCGATCAGCCTGCCCGGAGTCGCGATAATGACGCGCGGATTTTTACGAAGAGTGCGTATCTGTTCATACATCGAGGCGCCCCCAATAAGACAGGCTGTCCTTATCCCGAAGGGCCGCGCGACTATCTGAAAAGCCTCATCGATCTGGATAGCCAATTCGCGGGTCGGCGCGAGCACCAACCCCGCCCCTTTCTTCTGCGCAAGGCACTGCACCATAGGAATAGCGAATGAATGCGTTTTTCCTGTGCCGGTCTGCGCGACACCTATAATATCCTTACCCTGAAGCGCTATGGGTATCGCCTTCAGTTGGATCGGTGTCGGCACCTTGAATTTGATACTTTCGAGGATATCCAGGATCCTCGGCGCGATACCCAACCCGTAAAAACTCTGAGCGGGTTGATCTCCCCGTCTCGAAACATCATCTCTGTTAGTCGGTTTATACATCATGGCAATCTTAGGCCTTGGACCTTAACTCCTGAGGCAGTTGGCCATGATGGACATGGCAAAAAACCTCGTGATTATAGATACTTAAAATTTGCTTGCAGTGCGGATGCCTGCACTTCCTGCCCTTGCGCGAAGTCCTTATTTTGACGCTCATTGCTTATTCTCCTTAAATAGCCGGTAATACTTGAGAGCACTAACGAAAAAAGCCGTAAAGGTTAGTAGTTTCCCTCCACGGCTTAAGTTTCCCTAATCTTCGTCTTATTATACCACTTTATCGGCCTTAGTCAAACATAATAATAAGAGGGTCCCGGATTACAATAATGACTTGATCTTTGCATCTATTAATTTCTTAGCTCTACGCCCGATATAAAACAAGTCGTAACCGCAATATTTGCACGGCCCGGGCTTTTCAATATGATCAATTAACATCTTCCTTATCGCGCCGGACGCTTTAGATAAAAACACATCCTGAAGGGAATCCTCCCTGATGTTCCCCATCACGAAGCTCTTCTGAGCTTCGATATCGCCTCTAAGGTTACAACAAGGCAGTACATCGCCTGTCCAGTCGATATATAATCCGCTGAAAGGGCTTCTGCATGGCGAGGTCCTTGGTTTTTTGAGCTTTAAATCCTTTAAATGCCCGCCGCGGTCATTTCCGCGGCCTATTATATCCGGGACAAAAAGCGTCACTTTCATCCGCCTCATCGGGATCTTATATCTCGCCAGATTATTATCGGGCCTTAACGCTGCGGCACGAAGGCCAAGCCTTTTTAAATAATCCTCACAATGTCTACGCGCGGCCTCTCTCACTCTAAAACGCGGCGCATTAAAATCGATATAACGGCTTATACCGAAAAAATCTACGCCCATATCGTCGAGTCTTTCCAGAATATTCTTTGTTACGTAATCCCCGTTGGAATGAAGGCCAAGAACAGCCCTGGAAAGTCTCTTCCGCGCATATTCCACCCTGTCAAAAATAATATCCAAGGCGAGAGGCTCATTGAATCTGTGGAACTTGATACAGCCGTCGAAATCCATCTTCCCCAGTTCATCTATCATGCCCCTAAACACGTCCTCCCGCATTACCTTTGTCTTATCAGTCCTGTCAACGGAGGCATTCGGGCAAAAACTGCATTTCCTGTTACAATAGGCGTGTGTTTCGACCTCGATATCCTTTAACCGGCTTCTAAAGAACGCCGCTTTTTCGGCCGGGGAAGCGGCGGTTGAATCAAAATGCAACGGGCCGATAGTCCCGACAAAATCCTGCAACCTGAAATAGCTATCGATCCTTTTATCCAGGCCTAAAACCTTAAAAAATATCTTGAAGGCCTGATATGCCTTATTTATTTTCATGAGCCTGACGGGCCGCCCTCATCTTTAATTTGACCCTGATCCTCTTCTTAAATGTCTTGATCCTTCCGCGGATATGCCGCCAGAGCAGTTTCAGGTTATAGGGCCGGCGCAGCCAATTGCGCAATTCCTTTCTTCTGACTATGCTAAGCAGGAGATTATCCATGCGGCGGTATAAACGCAGGAAGGTCTCTTTATCCACATCGGCCAGAATTATCTTTTCCCCAATGTTCCCTTCGTCAACATGCTGCATCCCCCATAGCCGCTCATCCCACTCATTGTCTTTCACGAACCCTTTTTCCCTGGCATATTCCCAGAGCTCTGTGCCGGGAAAGGGAGTAGTGACATTCAAGACCAGTTCGTCTAACCCGATCTCTTTGATAAAATCCATGGTCTGCTTGATGTCCTCTTCTGTCTCATGAGGAGAGCCTATCATAAAGGACCCCATCGGCTTGATCCCGTGCTCTTTACATAATTTTACGGCCTGCCTTATCTTATCATGCGTTACCACCCCGTTCTTCAGGTAATCGAGGACCTTCTTGGACCCTGATTCCATCCCCAGGCTGATCCTGGTCACCCCCATCTTCTTCAGGTCCGTAACCACCTCCTCATTCAGGAAATCCACATGAGAGATGCTGTCAAATTCTATGCTTTTATTCAGGCCTTTTTCTTCCATTAACTGGGCCATCCGGCGGATCCTGCTTTTATTTACGGTAAAGAGGTCGTCATATATCATCAGTTTCTTCCGGCCGTAATGCCTCACCGCCTTTTCTATCTCTTCGACGACATACTCCGCCGAATGATAGCGGGGATTCTTCCAGATCTTCGCGGAACAGCAAAATTTGCATCTGTAAGGGCATCCGCGGGAAGTGATTATGTGGCTTAACTCCTTCTTAGGCACGGACAGGGCATCCAGGTCCGGATGAGGGATAGAGTCAAGCGGATTAAGCAGCTCCCTTGGCCCCGTATTGACTAAATTCCCGTTTTTTCTGAAGACGATACCCGGGATGTCCTCCTTCTTTAACCGGCCGCTGTCTTGATAGCTTTTTACGAGTTCCGTGAAGGTCTGCTCGCCTTCACTCAGGACGGCGACATCTATCCAGTCCGGCAGAGCTTCCCAGCACAGCGTGATATGTGCGCCCCCCATTACCAGCGGGATGGAGGGATAACGCTCTTTCACCGTCTTCGCCAATTCAGACGCCTTCTTATAAGTGAAAGTGACCGCGGTAAACCCTATCAGGTCCGGCTTGAACGAGTCTATTTTTTCTAAAATATCCTCGCGGTCAAAAGAAACATCCATGGTCAGGCCGGGATGGTACTTATCGAGGTAAGCGATAAGGTACCCTATCCCGAGATTGGGCAGGTTTTGTCCTCTTTTTTGGTCCGAGCGGAAAAGTATCTTCATTTTTTATATCGAATACTTGACCTCCACGCGCTGGCCCTTTTTAAGGTAAACGGCGGCGAATATCTTCCCGCCTTCGGTTATATCTTTTCCGGAAAGATCTATAACTTTGGTGGCCTGTATCGCATGAACGAGTATCTTTTCACCGCTGTCGGTAACAAACGTGATCCTCGTGTATGTCCACTTCGGCGGCTTGGCGATCCCTTTTTGAATAGATTCGACCTTGCCTGTAAAGGTCTTGGCTTCATCGGCATTTGCTGACGGCTCTGCGACAAAACACAAAGAACTGACAAATGCGACGGCAATTAACGTTAAAAGTATCTTTTTCATATCTTTCATCTCCTTGATGTATTATACGGGCGATATCTTACTACATCAAGGATTTTTGGGGATTAAAGAGGGATTTCTTTGCGGATTTTGTCCGATTTGTCCTGCTTAAAAAGTCACAACTTTATCGCTCTCTTTGATGATTTCATACATGTCCTTCATAGTATTAATAGGGCACATTTCAGAGCCTTCCTGCCCGCGAGATTTTATGCATGTTCCGCATGCAAGGATCTTTCCGCCAGACTTTAAGAGCTTATCTCCTTGCTCAATCGTATTAAATTTTTCTGTGCTTATTTTCTGGTACTCAACGCCCTTGCCTGTCAGAAACACTTTAACTTCGTCTTTCTGCCCAAGGCAGAAGTTCGCGTAGCGAAAGGCGTTCCAGCAGGTTTCGGCATCATTACTTGAAATAATAACTCCTATCTTCATCTTACGCCCTCCTCTTTGGTTAAAATAATCCCGTAATGATACGGTTTTAAATCGTGTCGGGCAGATTTGCTGAATCCGGCGCTTTCTGCCCATCTTATGCAGTCTTCCGGCTTGGGACGGATATCCATTGAAGGTCCCCGTGGCGTCGTTGGGTCGTAATTCCAATGGATAATTCCCAGTTTCCCTCCATCTCTCAGAATTCGCTTTGCCTCGTTAATAAGAATCGCTGGTTTTTCAAGATGGAGGATATTGAAAAGCATTACGTAATCCACGCTTCCATCCGGCAGGCCGGAACCTTCTGCCATGAAATCGCGCAATACCGCCTGCACATTGTTCAATCCATTCTTTTTAGCCTTTTCATTAGTAATCCGGATCATGTCCGGCTCGATATCCAACGCATATATTTTCCCTTTAATGACCTTGGCGGCGGGGATCGTAAATGTGCCGTAGCCGCAACCGAATTCCGCAACGTCGCCTGTTTGACTATTTATGCTAAGCGAAGCAAGAATCCTTGCAGGGTTAAAAAACTTTTCCCACATATCACGCTCAGGCATTCCACTTTCCCGGATCTTCATATCAGGCAACCCTAGTTAAAATTTCAAACTCATTGATGTTACTAGAACATTGGCGTAATTCCAGTCATTGCCTTTTTTCTTGGTGTCCACCAAGTAGGAAATACTTATATTAACATATTTATTCAGAAATAGCGATATACCTGCGCTTGCACACCATAGAAATATCCATCCGCTAAGTTTCAAATATAGGCCCTCTAAGACAACTTGTCTAGGATCTCGCGCAGCGATACCAGCGCGATAGTCGTCTGCTGGTCGGATAACGCGTATGGGATGATAAGCGTATCGCCATGGGTCATGGCGCCGCATGAATAGACAACATTCGGGACATATCCGGAACGGCTATCATCCTCCCAGTGAATAAGCGGTCCGCTCAACCGGCCGAGTATACGCGAAGGGTCTTTGAGGTCGAGAAGCGCCGCGCCAATCGAATATTGGCGCATCGGGCCGACGCCATGGGTCAGAAGCAGCCACCCGCGCTCAGTCTCGATGGGAGAACCGCAATTCCCTATCTGCACGAACTCCCATGGGTATAAAGGGCCCATCAGCGGAACGGCCTCATGCCAGAAATGAATATTATCGGAATACATTAAAAAAAGGTTCTCGTTATCGTTCCGGGAGACCATCGCGTAACGGCCGTTTATCTTGCGCGGGAACAAAGCCATCCCCTTGTTGACCGCCGCCCTGCCGTTCAAGGTGATCATCTTAAAACGGACAAAATCCTCTGTCTCCATTATCTGCGGCAGGATCACCCTGCCGTCATACGCCGTATACGTGGCATAGTATTTCCCGCTTCCGTCATCGTCCTTAAAAAACACGAAACGCGCATCTTCCATGCCGTTCTGCTCGCTTGGAGAAAGCGGGAATAGAACACGCTCTGAAAGCGGAAACCGCGGATCGAAAGTGGCCTCGTAATTGCATCGGGCAAGCCACAAGATCTTTTCGCAGGTAAGCTTGTCTGTCTGAGTTATTGGCTGATGGCCTGCAGTGTAATCCTTGACCTTCTCTTCCAGCTGCTCCATGGTAA
The DNA here is from genome assembly GCA_020061685.1 of Candidatus Omnitrophota bacterium. GTDB lineage: Bacteria > Omnitrophota > Gorgyraeia > Pluralincolimonadales > Pluralincolimonadaceae > JAGUXU01. The sequence goes on along the minus strand of JAGUXU010000124.1, from coordinate 19,124 downwards.
ATTCAGCCGGAAGCGGGTCTATGGTATGCTTTGAACAATCGTTTTCCAGCCCCATTTCATAAAGCTTTATGGCAAAACATGTCTTGTCATAAAGCGCATTCGGTTTCGGTTCAGCGGTACGCGCGAGACCGGAAGCTTTGTCGATCGATACAGACCCATGTTTGTCTATGAGCCCCGAACGGAATACCAATGTGGATATCTGCCCCTCGCCTGTCGCACGCAAAGAGATGATAAAACGCAAAGATCCTCCGGAAACCCCGGATTGGTCGGGATGCGCGACAATAGAAGGATTGAATAGGCCCGTTGATTCATATGAACGCTCGCCGATGAAGTACGCTCCTATGAGAAGCCTCTGTGTTTTAGAAGGCGCGAAATCGGAAGGCATATATGCGCGGACGGCCTCAAATTGGCGTTCAAGGATGGCATCAAAATTATGGTGTCGCGCCGAAAAATCGCGCATGGTTCTCTTTAGGTGTTCTTCGGCTGCATGTTCGTCGAGGGCCATAACGCGCGAGACGATCTTCGGGATGCGCGATTGATCGGCGGGGATATACGGCCTGATGATGACGCGCTCGCTATCGGGGGTAATGGCTATGCCGGTATTCTTTATCATTCCTCCAACGGCTCCTTAAGGCTTTGGAGGACATTTTCCATCTGTGTCATTTCAGTCAGGGAAAGAAGGAACGAAAGCGTGGATTCAGCGCCTTGATTGCGGTTGACCCTGTTAACGTGAAGCCCGTCACAGCATCCGCCCGTTACCGGGTCATATAAGGAAATGCCGAGATCATTGCTCCCGAGGAACCACTGAAAAACATTTAAGGCCTCCTCGTACCACATCCTGTCTTTTGTTATGCGATAGGCATCGAGGCAGGCCGAAACGGTGGCATAGGCTTCTACCGGCTGCTGGTCAAAGACAGGTTTGACCCCGCCTCGAACGTATTCGCCGTCCGTGCCTACAGGCTGGAAATGACCGCGTGGCGAGGTCTGCACCTTTGTAAGCCATCTTAGGGACTCTATACCGGCCCCGAGCATCTCTTCGTTATCGAGATTGTGTCCGCTTAACAAAAGGGCATGGGGTAATTTGGCATCGCAATATGTCAGGGACGATTCAAACCACCGCCATTCCGCGTCACTATTCGCTTTGTAAAGATCGTAAAGCCGCGCAGCAAGCGTCTGAAGACAATTACGCGCGAGCCTGTCACCGTGAAAACGCTGCAGATATTCATGTATGCCGAGTAGTATGAAAGCCCATGCGCGCGGCGACGTAAATGACGCCGTAGGAGCAAGGGCCTTTTCAAAAAACTCAACCGACATCTGAGCAAAGCCTTCGTTCTTGGATCGCCCGATGCAGGTGCCGATAGCCCATATCGCTCTCCCGTGGCAATCTTCGCTGGGCGCCTCTTCTTTCCAATTGCGCTGGAAGGTCAAAAAATTCCTGAACCGGCCGGCAGAAGCGTCCCACGCGTATTTTACAAACCCGAGATAACGGCTTGCCAGGTCATTGATCCTGAGGGGATTGATGGTGCCGAGGTTCTCAAGCAACACGGCCAAGATAAGCGCCCGCGCATTATCATCGGTGCAATAGCCTTCGGAAAAGTTCGGGACATTGAATGTGGCGTGCTGGAAAACCCCGATGGAATCTGTCATCCTTACGAGATGGTCGAGCTTGATGTCCGGCAATACAGGATATTCATGTTCAAGGGGATGCATAGTTATCTTCTTTTGCGCCACGGTAGGGCGTTTCGTCTTCGCTTCCTCGAAGATAGACGCATATTTTGACGCCACATTGTTCCATATCATCTCGCGGCCCAAAAGATAGGCATTCTTTCGCATCGCATTACGTTCGTTTTCATTGACGATAAGCTTCGAGATTGCCTCTCCTATCGCTTTCGGATCGTTGAACGGCACAAGGATGCCCTTGCCGTCACTGAGCAGTTCGGCGGCGTGCCAATATGGAGTGGAGATGACCGCGTTTCCTACGCCGAACGAATAGGCAAGGGTTCCGGAAGTCACCTGCGCTTCTTCAAGATATGGGGTAATGTAAATATCGGCGAGCACGAGCAGTTCTTTAAGCTCTTCAGGAGATACAAACCGGTTATGGAAAATAACGTTCCGTGAGATCCCAAGATCGTCGCAAAGACGTTGTAAATAAAGTCTGTATGCTTCACCTTCATGCCTTAACAGATTGGGGTGCGTGGCGCCGACGACTATGTATACCGCATTCGGGTGTTCTTTTATGACCTTGGGAAGCGCGCGCAGGACAACCTCTATCCCCTTGCGCGGCGAAAGCAGTCCGAACGTCAGAAGCGTGGTCTTGCCCTCGACCCCATACTGGTCTTTGTAAAAATTAGGGTCGATAAAAGAAACGTCGGGTATCCCGTGCGGGACCAGCCGTATCTTAGATACCTGTATCTTATTTACCTCCTGAAGGATGTCGACAGCCTTTTGCGTCATTACGACCACATAATCAGACAGGCTAAGTAATTCATCCATAACGCGCCTTTGGCGCACGGATGGATTTTTCAATACCGTGTGGAGGGTTGTTATTATAGGCATATTCAATTGGCGCAATAAGGCCAATATATAGCTTCCTGCCTCCCCTCCGAAAATACCGAATTCGTGCTGAAGGCAGACAACATCGATATTGTTGAGGTTGAGGAAATCCGCCGCCGCTTTATACGAGTCTATATCCTGTTCCTTGATCTCGAAACGTACGCGCTCCGGGTAATCGTAACCTTCCTCGATATCCGTGACAGGTATCGCGAATACCTGGACAGACGGGTTCAGGGCCGCGAACGTCTCGCAGATATCCGTGGTAAAAGTCGCGATGCCGCAACGCCTGGGGAGATAATTGCCTATGAACGCTATCTTCCTGATATCATTTGCCATGGTATTTATTTCTGGTCATATCCTTTTCTTTATCTTTCTTCTTGATTTAACCCGCGCGCATAAGACGTCTGCAAACAATGATAATTTTCCTTTTTCATATGGAAATTCTTTGCAATGAGCCGGTTTCAAATTATAATTAACTTTGTGAATAGAACATAGCCCTTCCGGGGTAAGAAAAGAACAGTGATTGTCTTCATAGCTCGTTCCAACTCTATACCCGGAAGGAAAATCTTTATCCTTCTCGAGATGGTAAAAATCCCCTTTTAACCTAAGGGATAATATTTTTTTAGCTTCTTCTAAATCTACCCATACTCCAAAATCACAACAAGAATTTTTCTGTTTGCATTTTAAGCAATCGATCATCTTCTTTCTTTCCCTTTCAAAAAGGCAAAATAATCTGGGGTCCCTCTCGTATTACATGAGGGGAAACCTCTCTAATTTCACTGGTTTTATTATAGGGGTAATATCTTACTATATCAAGGTTTTTGAGGATTGGAGAGGCGTTTCCTCTTTAATGGCAGCCATGCTGCGCGCAGGCATTCTGCGCGGTTATTTCTTCGAGCTCGCCACCTTTGAGCTTCTTGATAATATCGGCGACGGTATCTGCCGATGCCTTATATGCCTTTATGTTGGCTTCGTTCAATTTCTGCACCGCTCTCATCCCCATCCCCTGACATACAACAACATCTATCGACCCGGTACCTAAAACCCCTATAGGATGGCACATCCCGTGGGAATGATGGGCGTTGGTGTTATCCATGGCCTTAAAAGTGTCATTTTCAGTGTCATAGATAGTAAAGAACGGCGTACTTCCGAAATGCCCGTGGACTCTCGCACTCAATCCTTCTTTACTTTCCGTCGGTATACATATCTTCATCTTGTCTCTCCTTTCGTCGCTATCAGGACATACTGACAGCTGTCGTTATGCTTTGTTACGGACATCCCGAATTTTTCCAGCAATGCCGCTATCGAACCCGAAGACAATTTAGAGCGCGGATGCGTGTTGCCCTCCAGTCCGTGTATCTTTTTCGCTATCCGTTCGCCCTTCCTGTTGAAATCCGCGATCACCAGCTTCTTTTTGGCCACCCTGGTCATCTCCGTAAGGCATTTGACCGGGGCTTTCGCGTGATGAAGAAAATTCACGGAGATCACATTGTCAAAAGCCGTGTCTTTAAATCTTAATCTCGCCGCATCCATGATCTTAAGGGTTACCAGCTTATCAAGCCCGAGCGCCTTAAGTCTTGACTTAGCGGTTTTCTGGGCTTTCCTGTCCAGGTCTATCGAGACCAGCCTAAAGCCCCCTCTCGCCAGGGCAACAGCCATATGGCCGCTTCCCGTGCCGACTTCCAAAATGCCGCCCTTGGCGAATCCGGCTTTTCCTAAAATGAACCTCCTTGCTTTAGGGATATCGTAACCGTGCCTCTTGAAAAGTTTCAACCTCTTCTGGCTCTGTTTTAATAGATTATCCATTTAACCAACCTTCTTTACCGCGCCGCCTTCGATCTTGAGCGCCCTGCCGTTCAAAAGCGCGTCCGCGATCTTTTTATGCGCGGAATTAACAATATTCCCGAAGGTCTGGCGCGAGATGCCCATCTTCTTTGCGGCATCTTCCTGATACATGCCCTCTAAATCGGCAAGCCTTACCGCCTCCAACTCATCCAGCGTAAGATTTATCTCTTCCAGCTCATCAATAGGAATGCCCCGCGGCTTAAAATAATTCGAGTCGGGACTGCATCTTATTCTTCTACACCTGCAAGGCCTGGGCATATTTCCTCTCTTTAGTTATTGGCATATGCTAATAATACACGCTAGATTCGGCTTTGTCAAGAAAAAAGGTTATGACCGGTATTCCGGTCATAACCTTTTAATTCTCAAGTTATCCGTGAAGAATGAAATAATTGGGGTGGATGACGGGATTCGAACCCGCGACCACTTGAGCCACAGTCAAGTGCTCTAACCAGCTGAGCTACACCCACCGTATAATTTGTATTAGCTATATAGATCTCGGCATATAGCCTCGATCTAAATCCGCTTATCTTAAAACACCAACGGATTTATGGCGCGCCTGGGGCGACTCGAACGCCCGACACCCTGCTTAGAAGGCAGGTGCTCTATCCAACTGAGCTACAGGCGCGTACAAATTACTCCTCGATTGACTATATAGAGATCTCGGCCTACGGCCTATAAGAGACCTCGGCATTCAGCCTCGGTCTGATTTCGCCTAATTTGAAAAATTGAGCGAAATCATGGTCGGGGCGCTCGGACTTGAACCGAGGACCTTCTGGTCCCAAACCAGACGCGCTAGCCAAACTGCGCTACGCCCCGTATTATACCAAAAAATAGACTAAAAAACGCTCTCATTCGTCGAGAGCGGGCATAGTTTTGCAGTTAGATTTTACCAATTCGGCCCTTAAAAGTCAAACCATTTTAGGATTGAAAAGGCCCTCCGAATCTAATAGAATAATAGCCATGCAGGGACAACAGAAACGCCGCGGTATCCCATTTCTTAGGAAGGTGCTCCTCTTCCTGATACTTCTTGGCATATTTGCCTCGATAGGAATCTGGTATGCCAACGAATATATCCTGCCGGTCAAAGGCAAGGCCTTCGCCATAGAATATCTTACAAAGGCGACGGGCCGCGAAGTCACCCTGGAGAGCATCTATTATAACCCCTTCAGGGGGATAACGCTTAGGAACCTCACCTTCTCCGATGACCTGAAATACAACAGGAAATTCCTGGAGATAAAAAAGCTATACTTCAATATCCTCTATATCCCCCTCTTTCAGGAAAAGAAGATAATAGTCCCTCTTATAAAGGTCGAGTCGCCTAAATTGATCCTTACGGTAGATAACGAGAATAAATGGAATTTTGAATCCCTCCTCTTCCTGAACCAGCCGCAGGCAAAACCGCAGGGATACAGTGTTATCGTATCCGGCATCTCGGTCTCTGACGCGGCCTGCGCGTTCGAGGACCGCGCGCTTGAGCCGGCCTTCTCAAAGGACCTGAAGAATATAGACTTCCGGGCGACGATCTCTTACCTGCTTAAGATAAAATATAAGCTAAACGCGGAATTGGGCATAAACCAGAAAAATTCCATATCCGCCGACGGGGAATTTGACCCTGTAAAGAAAGAGACGATACTTAACCTGAGGCTCAAGAACGTCCCGTTTGCCGAGTTCCAGCCGTATTATGCCGGCCTGCCGTTTAAATCCTTATCGGGAAATCTGAGCGGCAATGTAAGCCTGCTCTATGTCCCCGATAATAAGCTGACGGTCGAGGCCCTCTCGACGATAGGCAGCTTAAACATAATGGGCGAAGAGGTCGCGATAAAAAGCGGCGTCGACTTGAGCGGCAGGATGGTGATGGAATTAAAGGACAAGACAAAAATCCCCTGTTCCATATCGGCTGCCGCGAAAATGGATAATCTAGAATTAAACGCTAAAGATTTCTCCTTTAAGGGCGGTGTCGACGTGAACGGTAAAGTCGCCTTTGACCTCAAAGACAAGACGACCCTAAAATATAGCGCTGACGCCCTCTTAAGGGACGCCGTATTAAAAGGCGTTCCGGAATTCGGCGCGGTCGAGAAGATAAACGGAAAAATATTTCTTGATGAGAATAAATTATGGGCCGACTCTATGAAAGGGGCGGCGCGCGGACTGGACCTCATTTTCTCGGGAAGCGTAAAAAACTATGCCGACCCCTATCTTGACCTGACCGCGAAGACAGAGATAAACCTCATCAGGCTTAACGAATTCCTGCCGCCCGAATTGAAAGATAAATTAAAGGGTTACGAGACGGCGGGGAAAAGCAAGGTGGCTCTTAGCGTAAAAGGATCGCTCAAGGAGCAGGATAAGACGCCGCTTTCTTCCGTCTTGACGGCTGAACTGCTAAACTGCGCTATTAAGCCGGACTTCCTCGATAAGACCATAACTTCGGTAACCGGCCTCCTGACTTATAAGGCGGATTCCGTAAATCTAAAGAACCTCTCCGGCAACTTCGATGACAAGACATACACGCTTAACGGCGACATAACGAACCTCAAGGCGCCGGTCTTTAACCTGGCGCTCGCCTCGGACGACCTGAACCTCAAGACAAATTTTAAGCCCGTGGAGGATTCTCTCCTCTTTAATAAATTCGAGGGAAACTATAAAAAAGTAAAGTTCGGCCTCTTCGGCTCTGTCGCCGGCTTCAAGGACCCCCTCCTGGATCTCCACGGGAGCATAGCGGCCGATATAAATGAACTAAAAAATTACCTGCCGAAAGAAAACGCGGAAACGCTCGATAAATTCGGGGTAAGCGGCGCCCTGTCTTCAAAATTTGTCTTTAATGGGAAGTGGAAAGACCAGAAGACCTGGCAGATAGAACTGAAGGCCGAGTCGCCGCGGCTGGAAGTAAAAAAACTGAAACTCGACGATCTGTATCTTGAATATAAATTCAAGGATAATTTCGTATCCATGCCGAACATAACCGCCAGACCCTACGGCGGAAATCTTACCGCCAATGTCGCCATCGACTTTACGCAACAGAACCCGCAATATGTCATCCAGGTAAGCTTAAAGGAGATCGATATCGGCAAATGGAAGAATGATACCGAATTCAAGAACACGGACATGCGCGGGCTTTTTTACGCGAATGCCGAATTCGGCGGGTTCGGGAACAACATAGAGACTTTGAGAGGGAAGGGCGCCTTCGCTATAGCGAACGGAAAACTCTGGGAACTGCCTGTCTTTGCCGGGCTCGCGAACATACTTTACATACCGGGTGTAAGCAAGATAGTCTTCGGGGAGGCCAAGGGGACCTTTACGATAGGAAACAGGGTTATAGTCACCGGAAATACGGAGCTTTACTCGCCGCAGATAAGCCTTATCGGTGAGGGAAGCGTTGACTTCGACGGAAACCTTGATTTTGACATAACCGCGGCCTTCGCTAAAGAGTTCCTGCAGGGGCCGACACCGATAGGGCCGCTACGGGATTTCTTCGTGGACGAGATGGGAAATTTCGTAGGAAAGATAAAGCTGACGGGCACTACGAAGGATCCGAAATACCAGATAACGACTTTCTCGCTTGAAGGCATCCTGCGCAATAAATTACTGAACCGGCTCAGGGAAGGGCTTTTCGGAGGTAGTTCTGAATGACCCCCTTCGCCTTCTTTAGCGCCCTGCCGCGGTGGCTTACGGCGTTCTTCTCCCCGGGGCTCAATTGCGCAAAAGTCCTGTTATGCTTGGGTGAGAAGAAGACCGGGTCATACCCGAATCCCCTCTTGCCTTTAGGCTCAAACGTTATCCGGCCGCTGCACTCTCCTCTTACGACACCGACTAATTTATCCTCATCGGCGACAGCGACGACGGAGACAAATTTGGCTTTTCTCTTAGGCCCGGGAACGGCGCTGAGCAACCTCAGGAGTTTGCGGTTATTTGATTCATAAGTAGCGCCCTTTCCGGCGAACCTCGCCGAATAGATACCGGGCCTTCCGCCCAGCGCCTCCACTTCCAATCCGGAATCGTCGGCTATGGTCAATCTCTTGGTGAACCTCGCGACCTTAAGGGCTTTGGCTGCGGCGTTCTCTTCGAAGGTTTTGCCTTTTTCTTTTACGCGGGGGGCGGCGGGGAAATCGTTGAGGTCCGATACCTTTATCTTAAGGCCCCTAAGGAGGGCTTTTAATTCGCGCTTCTTCTCTTTGTTCCTGGAAGAGATGACGATCTCAAGCACTTGGATTTCCCAGTGTCTTCTTTTGGGTATCGACCAGCTGGAGGATGCCTTTCTTTGCGAGGGTTATCAATCTTTGCATCTGGGCGTCGTCAAAGGGCTCGCCTTCGGCAGTGCCCTGTATCTCTATGAACCTGCCTTTTCCGGTCATGACTATATTCATGTCCACGTCGGCGTTCGAGTCCTCTTCAAAGGTCAGGTCCAGAACGGGTTCGCCTTTTATCATGCCTACGCTTGTGGCCGCGACATAATCTAAGATGGGCGATCTTTCTATCAGTCCCTTTTTCTTAATACACGCTAACGCGTCGGCAAGCGCGATAAAACTTCCTGTTATGGAGGCGCACCGCGTGCCGCCGTCGGCCTGGATCACGTCGCAGTCTATCCAGACCGTCCTCTCGCCCAGCGCCGCCATATCAACGACGGCGCGCAAAGAACGGCCCACCAACCTCTGTATCTCATGGGTCCTTCCTCCTACCGAACCGCGGACACTTTCTCTCTGGACCCGCGTCTGGCAGGAACGCGGCAGCATCGCGTATTCGGCCGTCACCCAGCCGGTGCCTTTTCCTTTTAAGAACTGGGGGACGTTTTCGTCGACGGAGGCGGTGCAGATCACCTTCGTATCCCCCAACTCTATAAGACAGGAACCCTCGGCAAATTTCATATAATTGCGCGTTATATTTATCTTTCTTAAAAATTCCGCCCCTCTTCCGTCTTGTCTCTGGACCATGTCTTTAAACCTTTCGTTTATTTATATATGGAACGGCCTTTCGAATCTATCCCCACGACCACGGGAAAATCCCTGACCTTCAGCCTGTATACCGCCTCTGCCCCGAGGTCTTTATATAAGACCGGCTTCGCCTCGGCTATCTTCTTTGAGAGATATGCCCCGGCGCCTGCGATAGCCAAAAAATAGACCGCCTTATGCCGCTTGATCGCCTGCCTTACCTCTTCCGAGCGCCTCCCTTTCCCTATCATTCCCTTGATCCCGGCCTTAAGTAAAGCCGGCGTAAAGGCGTCCATCCTGCCGCTTGTCGTCGGCCCGCAGGAACCTATCTTTTTCCCGCGCGGCGCGGGTGTCGGCCCGGTGTAATAGATGGTCTGGCCGTGCAGATCAAAAGGCAATTTCTTTTTCCCGATGTCTTTTATCAATCTCAGATGCGTCTGGTCGCGGGCGGTATAGACATAACCGTTCAACAAGACCTCATCGCCCGCTTTGAGCGACTGGACTATTTCTGGTCTTAGAGGAAGTTCCATCGATCGGGTCATACTATAGTGTAACGGCCGCGCTCCTTGTCGCATGACAGGATATACTGACACAGACCGGGAGGCCGGCGATATGCGTCGGATATACCTCTATATTCAGGCCCAGGCATGTCGCTCTTCCGCCCAATCCCATCGGGCCTATATTTAAACCGTTTATCTTCTTCAAGAGGGCCCGTTCCAGCCCGGCGATGTGATGCCTCGGATTCCTTTTGTCTATAGGACGAAGTAATGCCTCCTTCGCCAATATGCAGGCCTTGTCCAGCGTCCCGCCTATTCCGACACCGACAATATACGGCGGACACGCGTCGGGCCCGGCTTTCTTTACGGCTTCCAGAATGAATCTTCCGATCTTATCCGCGCCGTCGGTAGGTTTGAACATGCCCGTAACGCTCTTATTCTCGCTTCCGAACCCCTTCGGCGCTACGGTGATCTTTATTTTACCGCCCGGCACGATCTTTGTGTGGATCACCGCCGGCGTATTATCCCTCGTATTGACCCTTGATAGCGGGTCAGAGACCACCGATTTCCTTAAAAAACCTCTTTTATATCCCTCGGCTATGCCTTTGTTTACCGCCTTATTCAAGTCTCCGCCGGTTATTGCCACGTCCTGGCCTATATCTAAAAAGACCGTCGCTATCCCCGTATCCTGGCAGATGGGAATACCCTCGGATGAGGCGATCGCCGCGTTCTCGACCAGCGCCTTCAGGACTTTCTTTGCGCGGCGCGATCTCTCCTTTGAATACGCCCTCTTTAAGGCGCGCAGTACGTCCTTCCTTAAAATAAGATTTGCCTCTATCGCGAGCCTCGCGACCGCCTCACGGATCTTCTCTGCGTTTATCTTTCTCATTTTAATCCCTGTATTTTATGGAGCTGCGGGATTATCCGGACATCTTTTAATTTCCTGAGCGCGATCTTCTGCCATTTTATCAAGACCGCGTTCTCCGGGACTTTGTCAAAATCCTTCACTTTAGAGACGGGCTGTAATATAAGCGGTATGTTCCTGTCGATGCTCTCTATCAGATCGACCGCTTTATTAAGGTCGGCTTCGGTCGTCTCGCCGGTGATCACCATCTTGACGAACGCCTTTTTCGGCTTTGCGGTTACCAAAAATTCGCGGTGCGCTTCCCAGAACTCTTTGTTGCGGGTCGAGGAGGGAAGTTTTATATCCATAGCGACGACGTCGACGAAGTCTATTATCTCTTTTAATTTATCGGGAAGGGTGCCGTTGGTATCGAGATGGACCTTATAACCGTGCTCCTTAAGATGCGAAAGGAGGATCTGGAGAAAACTGGAATGCAGCAGGGGTTCCCCGCCCGTCACGGAGATGACCCTTATTTTTTTGTCCTTATTTAAATCCAATATCTTATCTATGATCGACCTTAAAGAGGCCTCCTCCGGCACATTCTCCTGCGGAGTATCGCAGAAGACGCAGCGCATATTACAGCCGTGGAAACGGACAAATATGTGCGGCTCTCCGGCATATACTCCTTCTCCCTGCAGGGAAAGAAAGATCTCCGAGACCTTCGCGGTCGGTTGCTTCATCAGTACTCTCATGTCCTGCTTAACGGATCGGTCAAACCAGCCTCCTTAAAACCCTTCGCCCTTAATATGCATGAGTCGCATCTAAGGCATGGGCGTTTCCCTCCGATATAACACGACCATGTATACCGGTAAGGGACATTTAATCTCATCCCCATCCTGATTATCTGGGCTTTCGTCTTGTCTATCAACGGCGTAACTATCCTGATAGTTCTGCCTTCCACTCCCGCTTTCGTGCCGAGCCTGATCGATCTCCTGAACGCCTCATAATATTCAGGGCGGCAATCCGGATATCCGCTGAAATCAACGGCGTTGGCCCCTATAAATATCGCCTCGGCGCCCGTCGCCTCGGCATACGAGGCGGCAAAACTTAAAAATATCGTGTTCCTCGCGGGAACATAGGTGTCCGGTATCCCGCTCTTGATCCGGCGCGGACTCCTGCCTCTCGGGATCGGCATCTTGCTGTCCAAAAGGGCGCTGCCTTTCCATGGCAGATCGATCTTGATGACCTGGTATTCGGCGCCGCAGGAACGCGCTATTTTCCAGGCGCTCTCTACCTCTTTCTTGTGCCGTTGACCGTACTCAAAGATCAGGCATTTACAATCATAACCCTTTGACTTCGCGTAATACAACGCTGTTGCCGAGTCCAGGCCGCCCGAAAGCAATACGACCGCCTTTTTCCTCATTCAAAATATACGGCGCGGGAATCCTTCGTCTCCCAGACGCTGACGCGCCTCAGACAGGCCCCTTTTAGACCGACCGCCCCCTTCAATTTTATGTAAATATATCTGGCGATATTCTCGGCGGAAGGATTGTTCTTCCTGAAAAACGCGAGCTTGTTCAGGTCGCGGTGGTCCAGCGCGGCAAGGACATGCTTTAATTTACGTCTCAACGACCTGAAATCTATCGAGATGCCCTGCCTGTCGAGCCCCTCTGTCCCGATAGATACCTCGACATCCCAATTATGCCCGTGGATATTCTCACATTTTCCGCGATAACCTTTAAGCCTGTGCGCGCCGCTAAAACTCTCCCTTACGGATACCTCAAACATCGTCGACCCTCTCCACCGCCTGCGCGTCCCTGCCCAAAAACCGCCTCGCGACAGCCCTGAATTTGTCCGGTGCGTCGCTTACGTAAAATTTTGACCTGTTCTTCCTTCGCGCCGCCGACTTCAGTCCGCATTCTTCCAGAAGGCCCCTTGCTTCTTTGGCGGTCTCCTCCGCGGAATCGATAAGTTTTACGCCTTTCCCCATCACGCGCCTGATGGAGGACCTCAAGAGCGGATAATGCGTACAACCCATGATCAGGGTATCTATGTTCCTGCCTTTAAACGCCGCCAGATATTTTCTGGCGACGACGTCGACGATGCCGTCATTCGCCCATCCCTCCTCGGCCAGAGGAACGAACAAAGGGCAACTGCCGCTGTAAACTTTTATACCGGAATTAAGCGCCTTTATCTCTTTATCATAAGCGCCGCTTAAGACGGTGGCGCTTGTCCCTATGACGCCTATCCTGCCGTTCCTCGTCGACCGGACAGCCGCCTTTGCGCCCGGTTTTATAACGCCGATTATCGGTATGCTGAAATACTTCGACAGGAACGGCAAGCCGATAGCCGAAGAGGTATTGCAGGCGATGATTATCAATTTTACATTACGCTTAAGGAGGAACAATACATTCTGAATGGAGAACTTCTGTATCGTCGAGGCGGACTTGGTCCCGTAAGGGACACGCGCGGTATCCCCGAAATAGACTATATCCTCATTGGGCATCTCCCTGGTAAGTTCCTTTACGACCGTCAGCCCGCCCACACCGGAATCAAAGACGCCTATCGGACTATTCCTCATCTGGTAAATCCGTCTGTAGATTCATATACTTTTTTATAATTCAGTATCCCTTTTGCTATCGCGGACGCCACCGCCTGCCTGTAGGAGGCGGATTTGAAGCACTGTTCCTCCGTGGGATTGGAGATATATCCTACCTCTATCAATACCGCCGGCATCTGCACGCCCTTTAATACATAGAACCTCGCGCCTTTTATGCCGCGGCAATTTAACGAAGTCCCGCTATCTACGGACCTGCTTATATATTTTCCGAGTTCGATGGATTCCTCGCGGTTCTCCGTATAAACGAGGTCCCAGACCGTCGCTTCAAGGTCTGTGCTGCGGACATAGAAAGACGAATCATCTATTTTCAGGAATGAGTTCTCCGCCGCTTCCGCGGCGCGGGCCGTATCGTCTACCGCGTTGGATAAATAATAGACCTCAAATCCCCTTACGCTCCTCGACCTGTTGGCGTTCGCGTGGATGCTTATGAAAAAATCCACGTCGTTATCGTTGGCTATCTGCGTCCTTCCGCTTAAAGATACGAACTTATCCCTGTCTCTGGTCAGGACCACGTCTATGCCGCTATCCCTCAATTCTTCTTTCAGGCGGCGCGCGATATCCAAAGTGACGTCTTTTTCCTTTAGGCCGCTTTTGCCTATCGCTCCAGGGTCCATCCCGCCGTGCCCCGCGTCGATGACCACTTTCCTGAAGGCGTATTTTTGCATAAGCTGCGACGGATGTCTTGCCGTTGCCTGAGGCGGGCCCAGGATCTTGGTTATCCTATCTATCGCGAAATCGGCGGGTATCGCTACGGCCCCTTCATAAAATACCACGGGAGAGCTGAGCTTTTCCGGCCTTCGGTTTACTACCGCGTATTCCATTCCCACGTAAAAGGCGAGAAGATCGCCGCCCTTGATGAGTTCCACCCTCCTGGCGATAGGGTCCCAATCCCACTTCATCTGATAGTACATCGCCACGACGGTCACGGGCAGATAATCTTTACCGACTATCTTTACCGTCTGGGAAGACAGCGCCTCTCTGCCGGCTCCCTTGCGCGGAACGGTCGCGCATCCCGCCGTAAACAGCAAGGCCGCGGCAAGTAATATTAACGGTATCCTCTTGATATCCCTCTCCCCTGTCAGAAATCTCGGCCTTCGGCCTCGATTTGAATTCGCTTATCTTAAAACACCAGCGAATTCATGGTGGAGGCGCGGGGATTCGAACCCCGGTCCTTAAGTCACCCGATAAGAGCTACTACATGCTTTTCCTGCAATTTGTCATTCGCCCTTGAGGCCGCGTAAGCAGGTCCGCTTCCGCAAGGACTAGCCTTTAAATGATCTCATCCCGCCGCTTAAAGGCGAAACAGCAGGACCAGCCTGTTGCGGCGTCACATCCGGCCTCACAGGCAAGACCGGAGGACGTGCTGCTTAATTAAGCAGCTAGCGCGAGTTCATTCGCGTTTAACTTTGTCGCCAGGTTTTAACGAGGCCGCCTGACACCCTCGGCATGCAACTCTTACCCAGCTTCTTAAGTCGAAGCCTTTCGCCCCCTATTCTTTATTACGAAGTTCGCGCCGTAATTCCCTGTCGCTGTCGCGGCGCTTTATATCTTCGCGTTTGTCATAGAGCCTCTTGCCCTTCGCCAGGGCAATTTCTACCTTCGCTAACCCCCTCTTGAAATAAACCTTCAGCGGTATCAGCGTCAGGCCCTTTTGAGTCAATTGCCCGAACAGTCTTTTTATCTCCGCCTTATGTAATAAAAGTTTACGCCGCCTCTTCGGGTCGGGGTTAAACCTCCCCGCCTGGGGATACGGCGAGATGTGCATATTGTACAGGTAAATCTCATTTCCTTCTATTCTGGCAAAGCTGTCTTTTAAATTCGCCTTGTGGTCCCTTAAGGACTTTACCTCGGCCCCTTCCAGCTCGATTCCGGCCTCTACCGACTCGAGAATATGGTAATTATGCCAAGCTTCCTTATTTGTGGCTACTGTTTCCTCTGCCATTTTTGCCCATATAATATAACATATAGCCGGATATAAATCAATCTCCCCTTCGCCCTACTTTTATGGTTGCAAATCACGTCGATAATCTGTATAATTTATTAAGTTTTGTAAAGAAGTCAAATATGGAAGACTACTTAAAAGAATTTCATACTCTCGTAAAAGTCCACCGTTTCGCGGAAGGCTACGCTCAGGATATAACCTCCGGATCGTTCTTCGGCTTCCCGCTCCAGACTGTTGTCGAAACCGAGAGGAAATTGCTCGCGAAAGAAACCCCTTCGGTCGCCTATTTCTCCATGGAATACGGCCTTGCGACCAGTTTTTATAATTCTTTTCATTCCGATAAACCCGT
The DNA here is from genome assembly GCA_020061685.1 of Candidatus Omnitrophota bacterium. GTDB lineage: Bacteria > Omnitrophota > Gorgyraeia > Pluralincolimonadales > Pluralincolimonadaceae > JAGUXU01. The sequence continues at coordinate 3,552 of JAGUXU010000124.1, read as the reverse complement.
CTCCGAATCGAACAATCTTCCGAAACAGAATATATTCTCAAATATGCGGATACGGGATTATTACTTCGGTTTCCAGATAGACAGCAAGATCATCGACTTGCCTATTTACAGCGGCGGCCTGGGCGTGCTTGCCGGCGATACGCTGAAATCGTCGGCTGACCTGAAGGTCTCGCTTACCGGCATCGGGATCCTGTGGAGAAAGGGCTACTTTAAGCAAAATTTCTGGTTTAAGGACGGGCAGGTGCCTGAAGAGCTTAACTGGGACCCTTATACCTATCCGGGCCTCGTCCCTTTAGACACGATCATAAAGCTCCGGCTCAAAGACCAGGATCTGCATCTAAGGCTTTGGAAATATTACATATACAGTTCCGACAAGGGCCATGCAGTCCCGCTGATCCTTCTGGACTCGAACCTGGAGGAGAACAAACAGGAATCGAGAAGACTGACAGACCAGCTTTACAGGAGCGATAACGCCTACATAAAAATAATGCAGCGCCTGATCTTGGGGGCGGGAGGCGTGAAGGCCCTTGAGGCGCTCGGCTACAGTATCGACAGGTACCATTTGAACGAAGGCCATGCCGCTATGGCGCTCGTCGAGAAGGCCGGTGAGCTCGGGAAAGACGAGCTGAAATCCATAGGGAATAATTTTATTTATACCTGCCACACGCCTGTTGCCGCCGGCCATGACCGGTTCCCGATCAAAGAGCTCGGAAAGATACTTCCGGATAAAAACCTTGAATTCATCAGGGATAACGGCCTCGAGAACGGCGACACCGCTAATTTCACGGTCCTGTTGATGAACCTTTGTAAACACGTAAACGCCGTGGCGAAAAAACACGGGGAGGTGACGCGCTTACAATTCCCGCAATACGCCGGGAAGATACAATCCATAACAAACGGCGTCCATATCCCGACGTGGATATCGAAAGACATCGATTCGGTGCTTCAAAAATACGGCGTAAAGACCGGCGTATGCTTCGAAGACGAAGGGCCGAAGAAACTGGAGGCATTAAGGGCTAACGAACAATTCCGCCTCGACCTGTGGAATGCCCATCAGGCCAATAAACGGCAGCTTAAATCCATCTTTGAAAATTGGGGCATCAAGGAAGATGTCTTTACTCTCTGTTGGGCAAGAAGGATAGCCGGTTATAAGAGGCCCAGCCTCATCTTCAAGGACCCGCACCGCTTGGTCGAGATCGCCAAAAAGACGGGTCCCATCCAGTTATTCATCGCGGGAAAAGCGCATCCGAACGACAGTCTAGTCGGCACTTTCATAAACGAGATAATGAACACTATAGACGCCTTGGGAAGCCAGAGTTCGGTCCTAAGAATCGTCATGCTTGAAAATTACGACATATTTTTCGGTAAACTGCTCACTAACTCGGTAGATGTATGGCTCAATAACCCCCTTCCCCCTTTTGAGGCCTCGGGGACAAGCGGGATGAAGGCCATATTAAACGGCGTCCCGCAATTGAGCACACTTGACGGCTGGGTAGTCGAGGCGGCTGACGCCGGCATAGGCGAGATATTCGGCTATAGGCACAAATCCGGCGAACCCATCGGCAACGAACTCGACCTTCGTCTTGAGTCCGATTCGGCCGAACTCTATAATTCCCTCGAAAAACTCGTCAAACTTTATTATGAGACTGACGAAAAAGGTAAAATCAATATCAATTCCAAGTGGATTGATTTAATGATAAACTGCCTGATACAGGGCCATTATTTTAACACCTGCCGCATGGTAAGGGAGTATCACGACCGGATGTGGTTTGATAAAGGGTAGGAATGCCGAGATGGTGAAATTGGCAAACACGCAACGTTCAGGGCGTTGTGAGCGTAAGCTCTTGGGGGTTCAACTCCCCCTCTCGGCACCATAAATTCGCTGGTGTTTTAAGATGAGCGAATTTAGATCGAGGCTATATGCCGAGATCTAGATAGCAAACACGGATTGAGCGAATTCAGACCGAGGCCGTAGGCCGAGGTCTAAATACAAAAGGAGGTGCAGGATGGCGATCGTGGCGAAATTAAAGAAATACCTGGATTCAAACAAGGTAAAATACAAAGCCCTAAAGCATAAACTCGCCTATACCGCACAGGAGATAGCGGCCGCGCAGGACGTGCCGGGAAAACAGGTCGTAAAATCGGTATTGGTAAAGGCCGGCGACAAATATGTCCTGGCTGTCCTTCCGGCGATCCATCTTATCGACACCAAAAAATTAAAGGGAATGCTGAAATGCAAGTCGATAAAGATAGCGACCGAGAAAGAAGTGGAAAAGGTAATACCCGACTACAAGGCCGGCGCCATGCCTCCCTTCGGCAACCTCTTCGGCCTTGAGACTTATGCCGATAAAATATTGAAGGAAGACGTGGAGATCGTCTTCAACGGCGGCACGCACAAAGACACCGTGAAGATGAAATACGCGGATTTTGAGAGACTGGTCAAGCCGAAGGTTGCGGACTTCGGAAAACATATCTAAGCCGTCTTTCAAAACCCCAGATTCCTGTCCAGGCTCCTGTAATTTATCGCCTCGGAGATATGTTCCGCCGATATCATCCCGCTCGCTGCCAGATCGGCTATCGTCCTTGCGATCTTAAGGACCTTGTCATAGCCTCTGGCGCTAAGCCCGAGTTCTAATATCGCGAGCTTTAAGAGTTCTTCCGCTTCCTTGTCAAGGTCGCAGAATTTCCCGAGGTGCTTTGAGCCTAAGTGGGCGTTGCAGAATATCCCCAAGTCCTTATACCGCTCTTTTTGGGCCGCCCTTGCCCTATTGACTCTTTCCCTTATGCACTCGGAACTCTCGCCGCAACTCTTACTTGACAGCTCCTTATATTTAAGCGAAGGGACCTCAAGGTGGATGTCTATCCTGTCCAGGAGAGGCCCGGATATCTTTGAGAGATAGCGCTGGATGTCGTGCGGCGTGCAGTGGCATTCTTTCTTGGGGTCCGTAAAATATCCGCACGGGCAGGGATTCATCGCGGCGACCAACATGAACTTGGCGGGATACTTAAGCGCCGCCGATGCCCTTGAGATATTGATGCTGCCGTCTTCAAGCGGCTGGCGCATAGCTTCCAACGCGTCGCGGCGGAATTCCGGCAGTTCATCAAGGAACAAGACGCCGTTATGGGCGAAACTTATCTCTCCCGGCCTTAAGGTAGCGCCTCCCCCGACCAGCCCAGCGTAAGAGACCGTATGATGCGGCATCCTAAATGGTCTCCTTGAGACCAGGAAATTCCGGTCGTTCAAGAGGCCGGCGACACTGTGGATCTTTGTCGTCTCAAGCGCCTCCTCAAACGATATCTCCGGCAGTATCGTTGAAAGCCGCTGGGCAAGCATCGTCTTTCCCGAGCCGGGCGGGCCGATAAGTAAGACATTGTGCCCGCCGGCCGCCGCGACTTCCAAGCCGCGCTTTACATGCCACTGGCCTTTGACATCGCTGAAATCGAGGCCGGATGATGAAGATATCTTCCAGAACCTTTCTATATCGACGGATTCCGCCTCGATATTATTATTTCCTTTCAAATAACCGACCGCCTCCTTCAGGTCCCTGACCG
>JAGUXU010000132.1 GCA_020061685.1 Candidatus Omnitrophota bacterium | reverse complement strand
ATAAACGCCGAAGTGGAGTTTTCATGGGGTGCCACAGAGGCGAAGGCGTATTCCGGCCTGGTGGACGCCATAGTCGAGCTTACCGAGACGGGCTCATCCCTAAAGGCGCACAACTTACGGATCGTGGAGACGCTCTGCACCTCCACGACACAGTTAATAGCCAATAAGAAGTCATGGAAGGACCCGTGGAAAAGGTCTAAGATAGAGAGGATCGCCATACTGCTTAAAGGAGCCATCTCCGCGGAAGAGAAGGTCGGCCTAAAACTCAATGTCTCGGAGAAGAACTTAAAGAAGATCTTGAGCATCCTGCCGGCTATGCGCCGGCCGACGATATCTCATTTGAGCGTCCCGGGATGGGTGGCGGTCGAGACGATAATCGACGAGAAGCAGGTAAGGGAGCTGATACCGAGATTAAAGGAAGCGGAAGCGGAAGGCATCATTGAGTATCCGCTTAATAAGGTTATATATTAAACGTAAAGTGCAAAGCGAAAAGCGCAAAACTAAAACTCAAAGTTCAAAGTTTCAAAAGTTTTAAGCTTTACGTTTAAGCTTTTCGCTTTGAGTTTTGCGCTGAATTTAAAAGGAGATGGCTTATGCCCTGCGGAAGAAAACGCAAGAGAAGAAAGATAAGGACGCACAAGAGAAAGAAAAGGCTGCGCAGAGACAGGCACAAGAAGAAGTAAATGCGACCAAGTAACGCGTCTTTGCCTAGTTGGTCGCATTTACCCTGAGCGAAGCGAAGGGTCTCTGCTTAGGAAGATTTCTGGTTTTCCCCAAATGAAAAAATACATCATCATCTTGATAATAGGAGTGGCCCTTTTTGTCGCTTTAAAAGGGAGCCCGCTTTACTGCCGGTCCTCAGAACGCCTTGCCGATTACGATACCCTGTTCTCGGAAGGCTCCAAACCAAGGAGCGTCAATACGAAGGCGTACGCCCATTTTATAATGGGCGCCATGCTGGATAATGAGGGCAAATTCAGCGAGGCCACAGAGGAGTACGCGAAGGCGCTTCAGTATGACACTAAGTCATCGGTCATACATACAAGGCTGGCGCTGAATTATATCAGGCAGACGAAATACGAGGAAGCGGCTGACCACCTAAACGCCGCCATAACCAACGATCCCGATGATTCGAAGGCGAGATTCATATTAGCGCTGCTGTATACCATCACGAAGCAATACGACAAGGCCACGCTCCAGTACGAGGAGATCATAAAGAGGACGCCTAACGACCTAAAGGCGTTGGCCTCGCTGGCGGACCTCTATGTCATACAGGAAAAGGTAAAAGAAGCCATAGACGTCTACGAAGCGATAGTAAAAGAGGACAAAAACTCAAGCCTCGCCCATTTCAATCTCGGCATATTTTACAGTAAGATAGAGAAATACGACGAAGCGATCTCGCATTTTGACGAGGCGATAAGGTTAAATCCGGATTATCAGGAGGCGATCTTAAGCAGGGCGATAGTATACGAATTAAAGGGCCAGACCCAGAAGGCCATCGCCGACTATAAAAGAGTCCTCGAGATAGAGCCTTTGAATACAAAGGTCTACAGGCTGCTCGCCCAGGCCTATCACAAGGATAAGAAGGTCAACGACGCTATCTCGACCTATAAATTGATCATCGACCTGGAGCCGGAGAAGATAGACGGTTATCTGGAGCTGGCGTATCTTTATCTGAACGAGAAGAACCCGGACGAGGCGATCAAGTTGCTGGATAAAGCGGCGGCGTTAAGCGACAAGTCCAAAGCCAATCTGGCATATATCGTCATGGGTATGGCGTATTCGCAGAAAGAGATGCGGAAGGAAGCGCTGGAATCATACAAGAAGGCCGTCGAAGCGGCGCCCGGGGACAGCGACGGATATTTCTATCTGGGCGCGGCTTACGAAAGGCAGGGGCAAAAAGATCTGGCGGCGCACAATCTGAAAAAAGCGATAGAGCTGGATCCCAAGCACGACGAGGCATTGAACTATCTCGGCTATATGTATGCCGAGGAAGGCACGAATCTAGACGAGGCAATAAGCCTGATAAAGCGTGCCCTCGAGGTAAACCCGGATAACGGCGCCTATATCGACAGCCTTGGCTGGGCATACTATCAGAAGGGGATGACGGACGAGGCGATTGCGCAGCTCGAGAGGGCGATATCCTTATACGGTAAAGACTCAATAATCTACGACCATTTGGGAGACGCCTACCGGAAGAAAGGCCTGATCGAGAAGGCCAAAGAGGCGTGGAAGAGGTCGCTGGAACTGGACCCGAAGCAGGAAGCGGTAAAAGAAAAACTGGAAAAATCGAACAGGGCTCAAAAATAATGGACAGGCCGAAGCCGGAGGAATTGAAGAAGATCGCCAAGGAGGTCAGGAAAGATGTCCTGCGGATGCTTGCGGAGGCAGGCTCAGGGCATACTTCCGGTTCATTGTCCTGCGTGGACATCATAGTGACGCTTTATTATTATAAATTACAGTATGACCCCAAGAATATGAAATGGGCGGACAGGGACAGGTTCGTCCTCTCGAAAGGGCATACCTGCCCGCCGCTATACGCGGTCCTCGGCCGCCGCGGCTTCTTTCCGTGCGGCGAGCTTATGAATTTAAGGAAGCGCGGCTCGATATTACAGGGGCACGCAAGCCTCCTGACGCCGGGTTGCGAAGCCTCGACCGGCTCGCTGGGCCAGGGGCTTTCTATCGCCAACGGCATCGCCCTGGCCGGGCGCCTCGATAAGCGGGATTACAGGGTATATTGCCTTATAGGCGACGGCGAGCAGGACGAAGGGCAGATATGGGAAGCGGCCATGACCTCAGCCCACTACAAGATAGATAACCTGTGCCTTATAGTGGATTACAACAGGCAGCAGATAGACGGATGGACAAGCGACGTGATGAACCTGGAGCCCATAAAGGACAAGTGGGCCGCTTTCGGCTGGAATGTGATAGAGATTAACGGCCACGATTTTAAGGAACTGATGGACGCCTTCGATAAGGCGGAACTCGTCAAGGGCAAACCTTCGGTCATCATAGCGCATACGGTAAAAGGCAAAGGGGTCTCTTTTATAGAGAAGAATTCGGTCGCCTATCACGGCACGGCTATCAAGAAGGCCGACCTTGATAAGGCGCTTAAGGAGATAGAAGAAGGGGATTGATATGTCAGAATTGAAGGCTACCCGCGACGGATTCGGCGAAGCGCTCGTGGAACTGGGAAAGACAAACGATAATGTCATAGTCTTGTCCGCTGACCTGACCGCCTCGACCCGCGCGAACTGGTTTAGGGACAAGTATCCCGAGAGGTTCGTCGATTTCGGGGTCGCGGAACAGGATATGATCTCTACCGCCGCAGGTTTCGCTCTTTGCGGCAAGATCCCGTTTGCCTGCACCTTCGGCATATTCGCCTCGGGCCGCGCATGGGACCAGATAAGGGTCTCGGTATGTTATATGAATTTGAACGTGAAGATAGCCGGCACGCACGGCGGCATCTCGGTCGGGCCGGACGGGGCCTCGCATCAGGCGCTTGAGGAGGTCACGCTCATGCGTGTCCTGCCGAATATGACAGTCATCGTGCCCTGCGATTCGGAAGAGGCCAGAAGGGCCACACTCGCCGCGGCTTCGCACCCGGGTCCGGTATATTTAAGATTAGGGCGCGAGCCCTTTCCGGTCATCACGGAATACAAAGGACCTTTCAAGATAGGCGAGGCAGTTGTCTTACGCGATGGGACGGACCTCAGTATTGTCGCGAACGGCATAATGGTCCACGAGGCGCTTAAAGCGCATGACGAGCTCAAGAAACAAGGCATAGCCGCAAGGGTCATAAACCTCCCCACGGTAAAGCCCATGGACAAGGAAAAGATAATAAAAGCCGCTACCCAGACCGGCGCAATAGTCACGGCCGAGGAACATACTGTGGTGGGGGGCATGGGAAGCGCCGTTGCCGAGGTGCTTTCCGAAAATTACCCGGTCCCCGTAAAGATGGTGGGGATGAAAGACAGGTTCGGCGAATCCGGCGACGCGCTTGAGCTTATGAAGTATTTCGGATTGACCTGCGAAGGCATCGTTAAATCGGCTTTGGAAGTCCTAAAACTTAAAAAATAATGACCGAAGTCCTTACCCTAACTTCTCCCGCCAAGATAAACCTCTATCTTAAAGTCCTAAGTAAAAGGCCGGACGGCTATCACGATATCGAGACGGTCTTTGAGCGCATAGACCTGTGCGACAAGATCAGATTAAGGCCCATAAAGAAAGACATTGTGGTTTTGTGCGATAACCCACAAGTCCCTTGTGATTCGCGTAATCTGGTATACAGGGTGGCTGCGGTATTGAAGGAAAGTTATGGCATAACTTCCGGCGTGGAGATAACTTTGAATAAAAATATCCCGGTCGCGGCGGGTCTGGGCGGGGCGAGTTCGGATTGCGCCGCCTGTTTGCGGGGCTTAAACGAGCTTTGGGCCCTGAAGTTAAAAAAAGAGGAGATCTTTGATATCGGAAGCAGGATAGGCGCGGATGTGGCGTTCTTTCTCCTGGATGCCGGAAGGGCGGTGGGCCGCGGCAAGGGGGAGATGCTGGAGCCGCTGCCTAAAGGCGAGACCTTCTGGTATCTCCTGGTCAATCCCGGCTTTGAAGTACTGGCAAAAGACGCCTATTCAACCCTAAGTTTGGGCTTGACACATACAGCCAATAATAGTAAAATTGACGTGCATTCCCTAAGAAAGATCCGGTTTAAGGACCTTAATGGGTTTTTATTCAACAGCCTGGAAGATCCGGTAGAGAAGAGGCATAAAGAGGTCTCCGAGATAAAATCAGAGATTATAAAAGCCGGATTAAAGTTATCTTTGATGAGCGGGAGTGGGCCTACTGTGTATGGAGTAGCTTCAAGCAGGGAGGAAGCGCTTGAGGCAAAGAAAAGGCTCTTACTTAGGGAGGGCTGGCAGGCTTTCGTTGCCGCGACACTCTGGTAATAGACGAACGCAAAGGCCAGCCATTTTCATCTAAGGGTTAAGAAAGGAGCGGGTTAGATGGACATCACTGAGGTCAGGATCTTCATGAAGGAAGGGCAGGACAAGAAACTAAAGGCGTATGCGACGGTGACTTTCGATAACGCCTTCGTAGTGAGGAACATAAAAGTCATCGAGGGACAGAAAGGGCTGTTTGTAGCCATGCCTTCAAGGAAGATGAAAGAGTCCTGTCCTAAATGCAACTTCAAGAATGTCGTGCGCTCCAAGTACTGCAACAATTGCGGCTGCGCTATAGAGGTACCGAGCCGTCCCGTAAGGGACCAGCAGGAAGAGGCGGCGGCGCGCCAGTCGGAGCATAAAGATATAGCCCATCCAATAACCCTCGAATTCAGGGAATATATACAAAAGAAAGT
>JAGUXU010000155.1 GCA_020061685.1 Candidatus Omnitrophota bacterium | reverse complement strand
GGTAAATTCCGGCGGAAAGATGAAGACCCTTGTCTATGGCAAACCATGCGCCGTCCATATAGACCCCATCGAAAAGAAACCGATGTACCACATGTATCCCGCCTCATCAGCTTTCTCCATAGGAACGGCGGGCTGCAACCTTCACTGCAAGTATTGCCAGAACTGGGAGATATCGCAGGCCGAGCCGGAGAAGACACAGAATCGCGACCTTCCTCCGGAGGAGGCCGTGAAGGAAGCGTTAAAGAACAAGTGCAGGTCCATAGCGTATACCTATAACGACCCCGTCATATTTTACGAATATATGTACGATACCTCAAAGATCGCGCGTCAGAACGGCATAAAGAACGTCGTCGTTACCGCGGGATTCATCAATCCCGAGCCCCTGACGGAATTATGCGGGGTCGTTGACGCGGTCAAAGTCGACCTGAAAGCGATAACGGATGAATTTTACAGTACGGTATGTTTCGGATGGCTGTCGCCGGTCCTGGAGACATTGAAGACCTTAAAGCAGAAGAATGTCTGGACAGAGATAGTCCACCTTATAATCCCCACCTTAAACGACAAGAAAGAGGACTTAAGCCGCCTTATAGACTGGGTATTGACGAACCTCGGGCCGGATGTCCCACTTCATTTTTCCAGGTTCTGGCCGCAGTATCAATTGAAGAATCTGCCGCCGACGCCTGTCGAGACGCTGGATAAGGCCTGGCAGGCGGCGCGTAAGATGGGCATCCGTTATGCTTACGTCGGGAACATACCGGATCACGAAGGCAATAATACCTATTGCCCGAATGACGGCAAACTGCTGATCAGGCGCAAGGGTTACTCGGTGCTGGAATATAACATGGACGCGGGAAGGTGCAAGTTCTGCGGGAATAAGATCCCCGGGATCTGGCAATAAGAAATAAGAGGTCAACATGAGCGATAAGAAGGAAGTTCTCACAAGAAGGCAATTCCTTAAGAGAAATATTCTTTTGGCTCTGGCTTTGGCGTTTTTAGGATATCCCCTTAAGGCCTTCGGAAGGACGTTCAGGCGGGAACCCAACGTGTCGGATAAAGAAGCGCGTTTTTATTCCAGATTGGCCGGTTAAGAGATGGAATTAGAGAAGATAATAAGGCCGGTACGTCCGGAACTTGACGCGGTAAAGAACAGTTACGCCTCCCAATTAAAGGCGCGGTTCGAGCCGGTCAACGGCATAGGCAGGTATTTATCCAGATCGCGCGGCAAGTTCTTCAGGCCGACGCTGCTGCTTCTCTCGGCGAAGTCGGGAGGGAAGGCGGACCTCGGCAAGGCGGTATCCGTGGGCGTGGCCGTCGAGCTCATTCACGCCGCAAGCCTTATCCACGACGACATAATAGACGAAGCGGCCCTTAGGCGTAACCGCAAGACGGTCAACAGCAAATGGGGCAACGCCATCTCCGTGATCGCCGGCGATTATCTGCTTGCCAAGGCCTTCCATATCATCTCGAAGCTGAACGACACGAGATTATTGTCGGCCTTCTCAAAGACCGCAAGCAGGATGTGCGAGGGCGAGATGGCGCAGCTGGCCAACGCCTATAATTTCGAGGTCACGGAAAGGCAGTATCTGGACATCATAAAGAGAAAGAGCGCATATCTTCTATCGGATTGCTGCGCTGTCGGCGGGATGCTGGGTAATTTGAGCGACAGGAAGACAAGGCGCCTTGCTGCCTACGGGCTGAACCTGGGGATCGCCTTTCAGATCGTGGACGACTGCCTTGATCTGACGGGAGACGAGAGCGATCTGGGTAAATCCGTCTGGCAGGATATGGACGAGGGGAAATTGACGCTGCCCCTTATTTTCATGTTGAGGAACGCAAACAGGAAGAACAGGATAAAGCTCGTAGAACTTATAACCCTCGGCGGCAATACCGCGCACAGGATATTAAAAGGTGAAGCCGTTAATTCTGGCGCGATAACCCGTTCGAAGAAAGTCGCCTCCTCCTACATAAAATCGGCCAAGGAGAAATTGGGGGATTGCAACGGTGTTTTAAAGAAGACCTTCTGCGATATCGCCGACTATGTCCTCGAGAGAAAGAGTTAATCCCGCCTTAAAAGAAGCAATGCCAAGACAAGCGTATTTACTGTTCCCGTAAGATAACACGCCGAGTCTATCCCGAGGACCGGTATCAGGACCGCGCTCGTAAATAACGCCCCGGCGCAGGCGCCGATGAGGTCGACTCCGTAAAGAAGCCCGGCGACCGCCGCGCCCGACGTCCTTCCGCCCAAACATATCTTTGTAGCAAGGGGGAACTGCAGCCCTCCCGCCAATCCCGCCAGGCCGGGAAGCATCGAGAATATCACCTGTCCCGCGGCCGAGGTAAAAGCCCCTCCCCGGCATACCAAAGACAGGAAGAAGAATATAAACGGAAGAAGGAAAGAATACGCCGCGAGCGAGAACTGGACAAGCCGGTAGATATTCATCAGGTTCTTCGACGTCTTTAATATCCGTATAGCTAGCGCGCTTCCGAGGACGAGCCCCGCCATGAACGAGGCGAAGATTATCCCGATGTTATAGTAGACGTATCCGTATATCACCTGGAAGGCGAGTATTATCGCTATCTGAAGCAACATCCCCGAGAGTCCGGTCGTCCCGACAGAGAGGACGACACCCAGGTTCTTCAGTTTCGGGGTGGATAATTGAAGGCCAAGCAGTATTATGAACTTTATAAAAAGGGCAAGTCCCACCGTTTTCTTCTTAAGGTCTCCCAGTTTCACGAGATTTTCCTCGGCCGCGGGGCTGTATTGCGACGACCACAGGACCATATCGAAGAAATAACCTATCGGACGGAAGTCCCTGTTTATATCCGCGTCCGCCGACCTGTCGACCACCCCCTGTAAATACCCGATTCTTTCCGGACTGAAGCGGTCAGGCAGGTAATATCTGTTGACATAGCCCAGGTCCAGCCTTCTATCGCCATATCTTTTCAGGAGCGGCCGATAATCGTATGTAAGCAGGCCGGTTGACGGCGAGGCGAGGAATACCGCGGAATCCCCGGGTATTATTTTTACGTCGGTAAAGGCCTCTTTTAATGTGTAGTAGATCGAGGCCAGGAACCTCCCCTGAAGAGGGCTTACGTAATTTTCGGATGAGGAAAGGCAGAACGAAAAGACCCCGTCCGTATTTAATATCGAAGCCGCTTCTTTAAAGAATTCAAGAGAATAGAACCTGTTTATCTGCGCGGTGAAAGGATCGGGCAGGGCGAGGATCACGGCATCGTATTTGGCGGATTTTTTCCCGGCCAGTCTTTTTACGAATAATCTTCCGTCCGTATAATGGAAGTTCACCCGCCGGTCATTGAATCCTTTCAACAGGTCTTCGGGATAGTTATCGCTGCCCGTTTTTATTAAGGCGGGGTCAAGTTCAACGCAGTCGACATTTTCCACGGGATGTTTTAATACCTCATCTAAAGCCCCGGTCAGAGAGCCGCCTATCAAAAGGACCCTTCGCGGATGGGGATGTTCCAGCAGGGCATAATGGACGGATGACTCCGCGGTCAAAGGATCGTTTGTCGAGGCCAAGAGCAGGCCGTTCTCGAAGAGATTGAACTGTGAACCCAGTTTGGTAAGCGCGATATTGCCGTATCTTGAGTCCTTTGAAGAGACAAGATCAAAGCGGCTCCACTGTATCTTCCGCAGGGAAAGGTCCAGTCGCTGCGCGCCGAAGAAGGCAAGGGATAAGACCGCCGCCATAAGGATAAATGTCGCGGACCACCGTATCTTTGATTCGTTCCTATCGGCGATGAAAAGGACCGACGCGATAGCGAGCGCCCCGCATAAGAGCGCTATCTGGACCGGTGCGAAGAGATAGACAAGTACGAAGTTAAATAAGATGCCTCCTCCGACAGCCCCGAATGCCTCCCAGAGATAGACTTTTCCGATCTCCTCATCGGGCCGGGGCGAGTCTTTTGTCAGGAGCCTGCAGCTTAAGGCAAAGAGAGCGCCGAAGACCAGGCACGCGGGAGCAAGCAGGATAAACGACAAAGCCGTCATAGGGAATATCCCGATTATCTCGCCGGGGGAGACGCCAAGGATATTCCTCGAGTTCCTTATGATGTATATCGTGAAAGGCACTATGAAGGCGATCGAGATAAGAAGGGTATGGAAGGCAGGCGCGGAGATGTTTTTAAGCTTCGCGTGGTTCTCAACGCGGTCCAGCATTTTATTCAGGGAGATACTTCCGAGGGAGACCCACAGGAGCCAGCCGGCGAGCATGATGCCTGTCGAGAGCTCATTCCCGTAGAAGACGACCAGAAGCTCGCGCAGGAGCACGATCTGTGATACCATCGAGGCGAAACCGAAGCATACTACCGCGAAATACAGGTTTTGTTTTTTTGGCGGTCTCACGGATATTAGTATACAATAAAAGCCGGCCTTAAAGAATAAAAGATTTTACTTGCCAAGAGCGGCGAGGGGGCGTATGATGACCAATAAGAGTTTATTAAGCCTGTTAATAAATAAAAAGGGGGAGGACAATGCCATGAGGAAGAATCTTTCTGTCTTATTCCTTTTAACGATGGTCTTGATCCCCGCGCAGCAGTCGCACGCCCTTATCTTTTATGCCGAAGACGATAGCCTTGTAGCCAACACCAGCCCTAATACGAATTATAACAGATTTACTTCCGGAGCCCTTGATTTCGAATTATGGACAGGAGTGCCGAGCGTCGGCGTTGAGCTTTCGTCTTATCTGAAATTCAATCTCGAGGGACTTTATAGTGTTGGTGCGGCAACGCTCTATCTCTATAATGGTACGGCGTCAACTCCTGCGACCGTCAACGCTTATTCAACGGGAAATTCGTGGGAGGAGGAAACCTTAACCTGGAACAATAAGCCGGGGCTGGGAGCGCTGGTCGACAGCATTGCTGTCGGTCCCGCAGTAGGGTGGTACGCGTGGAATGTCACTTCGTTAGTCCAAGCCCACTATGATGACCTTATGTCCGTGGCATTAGCTTCAGACGGAGCATCGCAGACTTATTATGCCAGGGAAAGCTCCTCCGGATATATGCCTTACCTTCGCACAAACGCTGTCCCTGAACCCGCTACTATACTCTCATTCAGCAGCTTTGTCTTGATGTTTTTACCGGGCATGCGAAGGAAAATATTGAGATAAGTTTCCGCAACTCGTTTTATTTCAAATAGTAACGCCTAATCCCCGCTTATTTACCTAATGCGCCAAATTCACTCAAAAAATTACTCCCCCGAAGCAATATTATTTCCTTGATTTCCCCTTTTTATGTGGCATACTTAAATGAGAAAAGGAAAAAGGATGAATAGGGTTAGAAAAAAGGATGAAAATGAGAAAGTACTTTTTAATAGCGCTTTTGAGCTTGATTGCCCTGTTATTTACGGGTCAATCCTTTGCTGTGTTATTATATACCACGGCCGACGCCCCCGTCTACACCGGCTATCCCAACACGAATTTCGATAATTATTACCATTCCTATTACAGTGATCTGGACCGCGAATTATGGACCGGTAATTTCTGGGGTCCGTGGAATACACGAACTTACCTGAAGTTTAATCTCTCGGGCATACCCAATGTCCAATCAGCCGTCCTTTGGGTCTACAACGGCGTGGGTTCCGGACAGGGCAGTTCGTATGCCCCAGCCACTGTTGTAGCTTTTTCTACCTCCGCATCGTGGACCGAGAACGGCATAACTTGGAACAACCAGCCGGCCTTTCAGGGGACCGGAGTCGGCACTAACGTTGGCAACACCACAGGCTGGTATTCATGGGATGTCACTTCTTTCGCGAAATCCGCTTCCGGCGAAGACCTGTCTATCGCTCTGACTTCAAGCGGGGCAGGACACGTCTATTATGCGAGCGAGACCTCTTCGAGTTATGACCCGTATCTGGAGGTCGTCGTTCCCGAACCTGCTACTATAGCCACTTTCGGCAGTTTTGTCTTTATCTTTTTGCCTTTCATAAAAAGAAGGCTTATGCTATAATCTCCGTATAACACGGAGGTTTTTATGTTCAATATCGGCATGCCAGAATTGCTGGTGATCCTCGTCATCGTCCTTCTTATTTTCGGTGCCGCGCGTCTTCCGGAAATAGCCCGTTCCTTCGGCAAAGCGATCAGCGAATTCAAGAAAGCCATGAAGGAAGACGACTCCAAGGATTCCAAGAAAGAATAGAGCGCCTCCCCCAAGATGACCGACAGACAGATGACATTGGTGGGGCACCTGGATGAGCTCCGCCGGCGTATATTGATCTCTTTGGCCGCGACAGTGATCGGCACCTGTATCGCTTTCTGGAAGATAAAGCCGATAGTCGCGTATCTGGCAAGGCCCGTAGGCAACCTTGTCTTCCTTTCTCCGACAGAAGCGTTTATGGCTTATTTTAAGCTCGCCTTTTTTGCCGGTTTATTTCTCGCCTCCCCCGTGATCCTATTTCAAATCTGGAGTTTTATCTCGGTCGCCTTAACAGGGAAAGAACGCAGGATATTTTTGTCTTTTATGCCTTTTTCCGTAGCGCTTTTTCTCTGCGGCGCGGCGTTCGCTTTTTTTATAGTGGTGCCGTTGGCACTTAAATTCCTTATTAATTTTGCCGGCCCCGAAGTGCTGCCGGTGATATCTATCTCGGAGTATCTTTCCTTTATAGTGGCCCTTATAATCATGTTCGGCGCCGTATTTGAACTCCCGGTCGGGATAATCATTCTCTCCAAATTGGGGTTGGTCACTCCGGCGACCTTGAAGAGGAACAGGAAATGGGCTATACTGATAATATTTATAGCGGCGGCGGTCCTCACGCCTACGCCGGACGCCTTCACGCAGGTGCTGATGGCGGTACCCCTGATCCTCTTATATGAGGTTTCTATATGGGTCTCAAGATTGGCTAATGTAAAAAAGGAGAAGACAGATGACACTTGAGGAACGGATGGACGCCGACTTAAAAGAAGCGCTTAAGGCAAAAGACGCCATACGCGTTTCCACGCTGCGTATGGTGAAAGCGGCGATGAAGAATTTAGCGATAGAAAAACGCGCCGAGAAGCTGGAAGACATGGACGCGATAGGTATAATATCAAGACAGATAAAACAGCACCGCGATTCCATAGAGCAGTTCGCAAAGGGGAACAGGCAGGACCTTGTGGATAAGGAGAAGGCGGAGCTCGCCATACTCGAGTCCTACCTGCCGAAACAGCTCCCTGCGGAAGAACTAAAGGCGATAGTGAGATCCGCGATAGAAAGTACCGGCGCTAAAGGCAGGGCCGATATGGGCAAGGTCATGAAGGCCGCGATGGAAGAGGCGAAGGGGGCCGCGGACGGCAAGATGTTAAGCCAGATGGTTTCGGAGGAATTGGCGAAGTTAGTATAGGAGGTATCGCGATGGAGACCAAGGTCGTAAAGATAGAGAAGCCCGCCGAGGCGAATATAATCGTCGGACAGACCCATTTCATAAAGACGGTCGAAGATATCTATGAGGCTATGGTAAATTCCGTCCCCGGCATAAAGTTCGGAATCGGATTCTGCGAGTCATCCGGCGCCTGCCTTGTCAGATCCGAAGGCACCGATCCGGAACTCAAGGCGCTCGCCGAGAAGAATGCCCTATCCATAGGGGCGGGGCATGTTTTTGTCGTTTTGATGAAGGATTCATATCCTATCAACGTCCTGCGCGCGATAAAGGAAGTCCCCGAGGTCTGTTCTATATATTGCGCTACGGCGAACCCTGTCGAGATAGTTATCGCCGAAACGGAGCAGGGAAGAGGGATATTGGGCGTCGTAGACGGGGCAAGGCCGAAGGGCGTAGAAGGCGGATCGGATATCAAATGGCGCAAGGACCTCTTGCGCAAGATCGGTTATAAAATTTAAAGGCTTGACAAAGGTCTTTTAAGTGTTATAATTGAAAAGGTTCTTTTGAAATGATCCGCAGGAGGTAAATGGTGGGCAAGTATCTTTCGGTATTAGGCGGGATAGTTGCCGTTGCCGTCGGGATCTTCAGCCTGATGAGTTGGTGGGATGAGGTTACGATCGTATCAAAAGCGGTCCTGGTCGTTATACTCATCTTCGGCGGGCTCCTGGCGTTCTTTGCCGGAGCGGGCGAGATAAAAGATTCCGCGGCAGAGAAGCAGAAAGAAGAAAAAAAGTAATTTTCCGCCAAAGACGGATCCGCCTCGGGCGGAAAATTTAATACGTTCTCCCCGGACCTCCTTCATTGCCTTCGACTAGATTGTCGACGGATAGATTGTTCTTGGCCGTCTAATGGTGGTTAAGAGATGTCGGCTCACCTCAGAGGTAATGAAGGAGGCCTTTTTATTTTTATAGGCCTGTTATGTCCGAGACAAAATTTCAATTTTCAGCGGGCGGTATCGTATACCGCAGATCGGCTCCTGCGCCGGAGGTCGTGATATTGACGCGGGGAGAAGGGAAGATATTCTGCCTGCCGAAAGGCAAGATAGAAAAATCCGAAACCCTTCAGGAAGCGGCCCTCCGCGAAGTGAAAGAAGAGACCGGCCTCAACGGAATAATCGAGAAAGAATTAGGCAAGATAAAGTACTGGTTTTATTCCGAAGAGGATAAGGCGCGCGTCCATAAGACGGTGACCTTTTTCCTGATAAGATACGAATCAGGCGATACCTCTGACCATGATACCGATGCCGAAGAGGTAAGATGGCTGCCCATAGACGATGCCCTCAAGATCATGACGTATCCTTCCGAACGCCAAATGGTAGAAAAAGCCAAAGAGTCATTATAATCTTTAAGATATTGAATTTGAGAGCGTATTTGGAGTATAATTGAGACTGTCATTCCCGCCCCGTATCAAGTACGGGGTAAACTCCAGCGGGAATCCATCTTAGGGGAGGTAATTTCTTAATGTATAAAGTCGTCTTGCTGCGTCACGGCGAGAGCACATGGAACAAGGAGAACAGGTTTACCGGCTGGACCGACGTCGATCTGTCCGGGAAGGGCGTCGAGGAAGCGAAAAAATCCGGGCAGGTATTAAAGAAAGAAGGCTTCATATTCGATATCGCGTTCACTTCGGTCTTAAAGAGGGCGATAAGGACTTTATGGATCGCCCTTGATGAGATGGACCTTATGTGGATTCCGGTCTATAATTCATGGCGCTTGAATGAGAGACATTACGGGGCGTTACAGGGGTTGAACAAGGCCGAGACGGCGGCGAAATTCGGAGAGGACCAGGTATTGATATGGCGCAGGAGTTACGACACGCCTCCGCCGCCCCTTGAGAAGAACGACCCCCGCAGCCCCGCAAAGGACCCGCGATACAGGGATCTGAGACCGGATGAAATTCCGCTTACCGAATGCTTGAAAGACACCGTAGCCAGGTTCCTTCCGTACTGGCACGAAACGATAGCGCCCGTGGTAAAATCCGGCAAGCGCGTAATTATCGCCGCGCACGGCAATTCCTTAAGGGCGCTTGTCAAATATCTCGACAATGTCTCGGACGAGGAGATCGTGGGATTAAATATCCCGACCGGCATACCGCTTGTATACGAACTCGATAATAACTTGAAACCGGTAAAGCACTACTATCTCGGCGATCCCGAAGATGTCAAGAAGGCGATGGAAGCCGTCGCCAAGCAGGGTAAAGCTAAGAAAGCGTAAAGTGTAAAGCGCAAAGCGTAAAACTAAAATGTAAAACTTAAAATTTTGCACTTCAATTTTGCGCTTTTCGCTTTGAATTTTGCGTTAATACTATGCCGTATGAGTTTTTAGACCACGAAGCTGATATCGGGATCCGCGCCTGGGGAAAATCCCTTGAAGAAGCCTTTGCCGAAGGTGCTACGGCATTGTTCGATATCATGGTGGACGTCAAGAAGGTAGAGAATAAAGAGTCCGTCGATATTCAATGCGAAGGCACCGACATCCCCGCCTTATTCGTCGAATGGCTGAATGCCTTATTGACCCAAGCCGACATAACAGACCTTGTCTTCAGCGATTTTAAGGACATCAGGATACTTCCCCTTGCCTACAATCTCTACAAGTTACACGCGAAAGCATCCGGCGAAAAGCTCGATGCCGCAAAGCATAATATAAAAGTCGAGGCCAAGGCCGCGACATACCACGGCTTGAAATATGAGACTAAAGACAGCGTTCATTATTTGCAGTGTGTGGTGGATGTATAAATATTTAGTTGCTTCGGCTTGTTTTGCTCGGGAGCGTTCGATTTTCCCCAGCGGGAAAATCTCACTCGGCCTTAATCCTCGCTCGTCCCGACTTCGTCGGGACACCGGCCCGCTCGGATTAAGAACGTCCCTGCGC
>JAGUXU010000037.1 GCA_020061685.1 Candidatus Omnitrophota bacterium | reverse complement strand
CTCGGCCGGTTACTGCTGGATATCCATCGCTGGGCGGAAATGGTGCGTTATGCGAGGACCGGCGGCGAGGCGATGGCTGTCGCGGTCAGGATCGCCAGGGCCAGGGCAGGGAAGGATGCGGTATTGTTCTGCGGTTATCACGGCTGGCACGATTGGTATCTTTCAGCCAATCTGGCTTCGGACAGGGCGCTGGACGGCCATTTGCTGCCCGGCCTTAACCCGCGCGGCGTGCCAAGACAGCTAAAAGGGACATCCTATCCTTTTAGATATAACGACACGGACGGGTTTTTGAGGCTTATTAAGCGGCACAAGAATAAAGTCGGCGTGGTGGTCCTGGAATCGATCAGAAATTGTTATCCCGAAAAAAGATTTATTGAGACGATAAGGAAGGTTACCCGCGATTCGGGCATTGTCTTGGTTGTCGATGAGATAACGGCGGGTTTTCGTCTTAATGCCGGTGGCGCGCACCTGCTTTTTAAGTTAGAACCCGATATAGCCGTGTTTGGAAAAGGGATAAGCAACGGTTTCCCGATGGCTGCCGTCATCGGCAAAAGGAAAGCGATGGAGATGGCCCAAGACACTTTTATCAGCAGCACATATTGGACCGAAAGGATAGGGCCGGCCGCGGCCTTGCGGACCATAAGGAAACTGAGAGAGAAAAATGTCCCCGAATATCTGATCGAGACCGGCAGGAAGGTACAGGATGGGTGGAAGGATATAGCGTCTAAATATGGGATCAAGATAGAGGTATCGGGCATATATCCGCTCGGGCATTTTTTATTCAGATACAAGAATCCCCTCGTTCTAAAGACCCTGTTCACGCAGTTGATGCTCGAGAAGGGATTTTTGGCCACGAACGCATTTTACGCTTCCTATGCCCATAAGGACGGGCATATCGAAAGATATTTAAAGAGCGCGGACGAGAGCTTCAGATTTATTTCAAAGGCGATCAAGGGAGGGGATCCCGGGAAATATCTCAAGGGACCCGTTTGTCATGCCGGATTCAGGAGATTAAGTTAATGGAGGGCCGTCTTAAATGAGCGTTCCTTACCGTATAGGGCAGAGGGTATATCTTAGGCCTTTGGAGAAGTCGGATATAAACAAGAGATACCTGGCCTGGATAAATGACAGTGAAATAGGTAAATTTTTGGAGGTAAATCTGTTCCCCACGACAAAAAACGAACTTCTGGATTATTATAAGCAGATCAAAAGGAACAGGACGAACCTGATATTCGCGATCGTGACCAAAGACAAGAACAGGCATATCGGTAATATTAAATTAGGGGACATCAATTATATTCACAGGTATGCCGATTTAGGGATAATGATAGGCGAAAAGGATTTTTTGGGAAAAGGTTACGGCAGGGAAGCGGTCCTCTTGTTGCTGGATTACGCCTTTAACAGGTTAAATCTTAACAAGGTGATTTTAGCGGTATATAGCAACCATAAGATCGCCATTAAATGTTATAGCAGGATAGGATTTAAGATCGAGGGCAGGATCAAAGACCTTCTTTATTTCCAGGGCAAGTACGTAGATAAGGTCTTAATGGGTATATCAAGGAGTGAATTCAATAAATTATATAAATGAGGGATAAGATTGTCGTTTTTGAGGAGATCTATGATCATACGAGGCCTTTGATCGAATGGTACCGGATCAAGGGCTGCAGGATATATTATTTTCGACTAAACGGGCTCTGCAAAGATAAGCGATGGGCCAGGAGATATATCAAAGAGGGGGAATTAATCAAGATAGACAGCAAATATGATATCTCCTCGCTCTTTGTGGGGATGTATCCCGATCCCGTCTATGATAATATCGAGAAAATAGCGAAGGTCGTTTTAAGTGAATGTCCGGTCGCGGCGATGATCGCCGGGCTTTACGGAGACGAAGACATTTGCGATATCTTTAAAAAGGAGATAGGCGGCAAATTGGAAAGGTTCTATTATTTGAACTACATTTTTAATAATTTGAACAAGGTTTTTCCGCATAGACAAATTTGCTTTGTTCCGACACTCCAAAAAGAAGGCTATAGGATAAGTATAATTAACGCGGATGATTATTTTGGTCTTTTAAGCCTGGTCCGAAAAAGCGGCGCCGTATCCTACGATCATGAAAACATATTCTTTCCGTTCTGGTTCAGGTTGACCGGCAAGCTATACGGGCTCGGCAGATTCCTGTCCGCCAATTTGAAAATCTTCGCTTTTACGATCTTAACCGCGTTCGGATGTTTGATAGGGGCATTCAAAAGATACAAGGGAGCCAAAAAGAGCTATAAGTTCGGCATAATGATCCTTTCGCAGGAAGCCCAATTTGCCACCGAGTCGCAAAAGGTGGATTTTCTTATCGATGAAAGGGATATCAAGAAAAATGACACCCTTTTTATCTCCACGCAAAAGCTGTCTTCTCAAAATCGCAATTACCTGGCCCGGAACAGGCTTAATTTTGTCGATGGTATTCTGATGAAATTCCCGTTGAACGCCGACAAGGGCACGGTCCTGTCCGCGATAACGCTCTTGTTTAAAAGCATAAGGTACAGACGGAAAGTATATATACTGGAAAATTCGTTACTGGCCCTGATATATCGTTTGATATGGATCGGCTTTAAGGAAGAATATCACGTTG
>JAGUXU010000130.1 GCA_020061685.1 Candidatus Omnitrophota bacterium | reverse complement strand
TATAAAGTAAAACTTGATGTCTTTGAGGGGCCGCTCGACCTGTTATTATATCTGATAAAGAAGGAAGAAGCGGATATCTTCGATATCCCGATAGCGAAAGTGACCGAGCAATACCTGCAGTACCTTGAGTATATGAAACTGCTGGACCTTAATATCGCCGGCGAGTTCATCGTAATGGCCGCGACCCTCATGCACATAAAATCAAGGATGCTGCTTCCGCCGGACGAGCAGCCGCCCGAGGAGATAGAGGAAGAGGACCCGCGCGCGGAACTCGTGCGCCGGCTCATAGAGTATAAGAAATTCAAGGAAGCGGCGGGAGAGTTGGCTGATATGGAGTCAAGGAGGTCGCTTGTCTTCCCGAGGGCGGTGGATGAGGCCCAGTATATAGACCAGAGCGAGGGGCCGTATTTTGAGGCCTCGATATTCGACCTGATAAACGCCTTCTCCACGATATTAAAGTCGGTCTCAAAGGAGGCGTTCCTTGAGGTAGTAAAGGACGAGTTTACCGTGGAGGAAAAAGTCCACGGTCTTATCGCTCTTCTGGCCGAGAAGCCGGTGGTGAACTTCAGGGAGATATTCGGCAGGACAAAGAGCAAACTTGAGATGATCGCGACATTTTTGGCCTTGCTGGAACTGATAAGGCAAAAAGAGGTCCTTGTAAGGCAGCGGCAGCTATTCGGCGAGATAGAGGTCGTCCGAAAGGGATACGACACATGATGGACAGGGCTGAAGCCAAACGCATCATTGAAGCGCTCTTGTTCACCTCCGAGAAGCCGATAGCCATAGACCAGATAAAAGAGGTCCTGGACGAGATAGATTCCAAGGATATCAGGGCGATCATACTGGAATTGAAATCCGAATATGAGACCCTGGGCAGGAGTTTCAAGGTCTACGAGGTGGCCGGAGGATTTCAGATGGTCACCGAACCGGCCTTCGCCGAGTACCTGAAGAGGTTTTACAAGGCGAAATCCAAGGATAAATTGACCAAACCCGCACTGGAGACGCTGGCGATAATCGCATACAGGCAGCCGATAACCAGAGCGGACATCGAGGATATACGCGGGGTCAATGTCGACGGCGTCGTGAACACATTATCTGACAGGTTATTGATAAGGGTAACGGGAAGGAAGGACGCGCCGGGCAGGCCGATATTATACGGGACGACAAAAGAATTTTTGGAGAGGTTCGGGTTAAGTTCATTGTCTGAACTGCCGAAGCTCTCGGAATTTACGGAAGCGGATATAGATCTAAAGGAGGCGGAGGATGGAACTGGAACAGTTGCGCAGGAAGATAGACCGGCTGGACTCGATGATAATACGGTTGCTCAACCAGAGAGCCCGGCTGAGCCTTCTGATAGGCCGGGTGAAGGCAAAGAGTAAGAAGAGCGTATACTCTCCGGACAGGGAAAGGGTGGTATACGAGCGGATAGAGAGGCAGAATAAAGGCCCCATCTCCGACGAGACCCTCAAGGCGGTATACCGCGAGATCATGTCCGGGTCGCTGGCGCTGGAAAAATCCCTTAAGATCGCCTATATGGGCCCGCCCGCCAGTTTTTCGAATATCGCGGCGCTCAAGAAATTCGGCTCTTCCGTCAGATATGTGCCGGTCAATTCCATAACCGAGGTCTTCGCCGAGGTAGAACACGAGAGGGCGGACTATGGCGTGGTGCCCATCGAGAATTCGATAGAGGGCGCGGTAAATTATACGCTTGATATGTTCATGGAATCCGACCTTAAGATATGTTCCGAGATATCGCTTGAGATATCGCATAATCTCCTCGCGAGATGCAGGATGGACCGGATAAAGAAGGTGTATTCCAATCCGCAGGTATTCGGCCAGTGCAGGATGTGGCTTGAGGCGAACCTGCCGCGGGTGGAATTGATCGAGGTCTCGTCCACGACGAGGGCGGCGGAGATAGCGGTAAAAGAGAAATATTCGGCCGCGATCGCCTCGCTTCTTGCCGCCGAGTGTTACGGGCTGGGCATAGTGGCGCGTTCCATAGAAGACAGCGCCCATAACGTGACAAGATTCCTTGTCATCGGAAAGGTTGAGAGCAATCCGACGGGCAAGGACAAGACATCCATCATGTTCTCGCTTAAGGACAGGATAGGCGCCCTGCACGATATGCTGGTGCCTTTCAAGAAGTATAAGATAAATATGACAAAGATAGAATCCCGTCCGTCGAAGAAGAAGCCGTGGGAGTATTACTTCTTCATCGACATGATAGGGCACTATCAGGATAAGAACGTAAAGAAGGCGCTGGGGGAACTCCGGAACATCTGCACGCATGTGAAGGTCCTGGGTTCTTATCCCATAGCCTAAACGGAAGATCAGTAAATGAGCAGGTTGGCGAAGAAGGGAATAATCAATTTAAAGCCGTATGAACCCGGCAAGCCCATAGAGGAGGTCAAGAGGGAATTGCTCCTGGAGGAGGTCTATAAACTTGCCTCCAACGAGAATTCTCTGGGGCCGTCCCCGAAGGCGGTCGCCGCGATAAAGAAAGTGCTGAAGGATATCAACCGGTATCCCGACGGCAGCTGCTATTACCTCAGGGTAAAACTCGCGGAGAAACTGAATGTCGATCCGGAGAACCTGATATTCGGGAACGGCTCAGACGAGATAATGGAGATAATCGTCCAGACGTTCATGAATCAGGACGAGGAGGCCGTAATAGCCGAGCCCACGTTCCTTGAATACCGGCTGATAGTCCAGGCGTCCGGCGCGCAGATAAAGACGGTCCCGCTCATAAATTTCAAATACGACTTAGACGGCATGAAACGCGCGGTGACGGATAAGACCAAGGTGGTATTTATCGCCAATCCGGACAATCCGACCGGCTCTTACCTGAACGACAGGGAGATAACGAAGTTCCTCGACGGCTTGTCCGAGAACATAATCGTGGTCATGGACGAGGCCTATTACGACTTTGTCGACGCCAAGGATTATCCGGATACGATGAAATACCTCAAGGACAGGAACGTCATCATCTTAAGGACATTCTCCAAGGCGTACGGCCTGGCGGGATTAAGGATAGGATACGGGTTGGCGAATGCCGAGCTGATAGATTGCATGAACAGGGTCAGGCAGCCGTTTAACGTGAATATGCTGGCTCAGGTCGCCGCGCTGGCTAGTTTGGACGACTCGCAGCACCTGAAGAGATCGGTGGCGACGGTCCTTAAAGGCAAGAAGTACCTCTATCGTAAACTTGATAAGATGGGGTTATCTTATATTCCGAGTGAGACAAATTTCATACTCGTCGATGTCAGGCGCGACGGCCGCGAGGTCTTTGAGAAGCTTCTGCGCTACGGCGTCATCGTCCGGGACATGAAACCCTATAAGCTGGATAGCCATATCCGCGTCACAATCGGGACACAGAAGGAAAACAATAAATTTATCGAAGCGTTCAAAAAGGTATTGACGGAGGTTTAGGATGATAGTCGTCTTAAGGCCGGATGCGACCGAATCACAGATAAAGCATCTTGTAGAGAAGATAAAATCGCTGGGATTAAAGCCGATGATATCCAAGGGCGTGGAGCGCACCATCATAGGCGTCATCGGAGAAGA
The DNA here is from genome assembly GCA_020061685.1 of Candidatus Omnitrophota bacterium. Lineage (GTDB taxonomy): Bacteria > Omnitrophota > Gorgyraeia > Pluralincolimonadales > Pluralincolimonadaceae > JAGUXU01. The sequence goes on along the minus strand of JAGUXU010000130.1, from coordinate 3,864 downwards.
GGACATATTAAGGGTGCAGCCGCTTGAGATATTCCCCGGCGTAGAGAAGGTGATGGCGATATTGGCGCCGTATAAGCTCGTCTCGCGCGAGTTCAGGCATGAGAATACGGTGGTCAATGTCGACGGGGTGAAGGTCGGCGGCAAGAAGGTGGTGGTCATGGCAGGGCCATGTTCGGTCGAGAGCCGCGAACTGCTGCTGCATATCGCCAAAGCGGTGAAGAAGTCGGGCGCGGCGATACTGCGCGGAGGCGCGTTCAAACCCCGGACCTCGCCCTATAGTTTCCAGGGACTGGGCGAAGAGGGCCTGAAATACCTGAAAGAGGCGAAGGTAAAGACCGGGTTGCCGGTGATAACGGAGCTAATGGACATCCGCGACCTGCCGCTCCTCGAGAAGTACGCGGATGTATTACAGATCGGCGCGAGGAATATGCAGAATTTCAATCTACTGAAAGAGGTAGGGCTTACCAAGAAGCCGGTCATGCTCAAACGCGGAATGTCCTCGACGATAAAAGAGCTGCTTATGTCGGCCGAATATATCCTCTCTAACGGGAATTTCAACGTCATGCTTTGCGAGCGCGGAATAAGGACCTTTGAGGAGGAGACACGATTTACGCTGGACTTAAGCGCTATCCCGGCCCTTAAGAGGCTGACGCACCTGCCCGTTATCATCGACCCGAGCCACGGGACAGGCAAGTGGGGATACGTGCCCGCGATGGCGAAGGCGGCTGTGGCCGCCGGCGCGGACGGGCTTATAATAGAGGTCCACCCGAAACCCGAAGAGGCGTTCTCGGACGGCGTGCAATCGTTATTGCCGGATAATTTCGATAAATTGATGAAGGATTTAAAGAACATCGCGAAGGCGGTAGGACGTGATATTTAAGAGGATCGCGATAATCGGGGTGGGCCTGATCGGCGGCTCGCTCGGTTTAGCGGTCAAGAAGAGGAGATTGGCGCGGGTCGTCGTAGGGGTCGGCAGGAGGCCTTCTTCCATAAGGAAGGCCCTAAGATGCGGCGCGATAGATATAGGGACGAAGGACTTGGCTAAGGGTGTGGCCGGCGCGGACCTGGTGGTGATAACGACTCCTGTCTGCTCCATCCCGAAGATAGCGCGGGCGATCTCCGGCAGCATGAAAGAAGGCGCCGTATTGACGGATGCCGGCAGCACAAAGAGCCGGATAGTAAGGGCGGTCGAGAGATGCATTTCTCCCAAGACGTTTTTTGTGGGTTCGCATCCTTTAGCCGGCTCAGAGAAACGGGGCGTGTTGTTCGCCGATAAGGATCTATTTATAGGGTCGGTCGTTATTATGACGAAGACAAAAAAGACAAAGAGCCCGGCGGTAAAGACGCTGGAGAGATTTTGGAAGTCGTTAGGCGTGGCCAGGGTGGTCATAAGATCGCCGGAGGAGCATGACAGGATCGTCGCCGAGATAAGCCATCTTCCGCATCTTGTGGCGACAGCGCTTATAAATTCGGCAGACAAAAAATCCGTTGAATTCGCCGCGGCCGGTTTTAAGGATACCACCCGTATCGCGGCAAGCGACCCCGAGGTCTGGAGGGACATCTGTATCACCAATAAAAAAGAGATATTGAGGGCTATCGGCAGGTATGAGCGCCGCCTCGCGCGCCTTAAGGCCCTTATAAAGAAGGGCCGGGCGGAGGAGTTGCGCAGAGAATTCGCCAGATCAAAGAGTATCAGAGAAAAATTAAGATGAATCCCGCGCGGAGATTGATAATCGCTGTCGACGGTCCGGCCGGTTCGGGAAAGAGCACTGTGGCAAAGCTGATCGCCCAGCGGCTCAATTATTTGTACGTCGACACGGGCGCCATGTACCGCGCGCTCACATTAAAGGCGCTTAAGGTAAAAGCCGATCTGGAGGACGAAGACGGATTGGGCAGGTTGGCGAAGAAGACCGATATAAGGCTAAAGCACAGCGACGGTTCATTGAAAGTCTATTTGGACGGCGAGGACGTGACGGCGGCCATAAGGACGCCCGAGGTCACCAATTCGGTGAGGTATATAGCGAGGGCGAAGCCGGTCCGCGCGCACATGGTCATCTTGCAGCGCGATCTGGGGAAGGACGGCGGCGTTGTCCTGGAAGGCCGCGATATCGGGACAGTCGTATTTCCGGATGCGGACAAGAAATTTTATCTCGACGCCTCTTTTGAGGTGAGGGTCGGCAGGCGGTACCAGGAACTTAAAGAGGCGCATCCCGGCATAACCGAGGCGGAGGTGAGGGACGACCTGAAGAGACGCGACGAGAGTGATATCAACCGTTCACTCGCCCCCCTGAAAAAGGCCGATGACGCGATATCTATAGACACGACAGACCTGACGATAGAAGGCGTCGTTGACAAGGTGCTGAGTTTTATAAAGGCCTGATAGATTATGATGTATTTCATAGTAAGAAATTTCCTTAAACTGTTCCTTATCATATTTACGGGTTTTAGGATTTACGGGAAGGAGAAAGTCCCTAAGAAAGGCGGTTTCATCCTTGCCGGAAATCATGTAAGCCATTTGGATCCGCCGGCTTTGGCCTCCGCCTGTCCGAGGGTGCTCCATTTTATGGCGAGGCATACGCTGTTTGATAACCGGCTGCTTGGCTGGATCATAGGTTCGTGCAATTCTTTTCCCGTTAGAAGGGGAGAGACAGATCTCGGAGCCATTAAGGAAGCGGTCCGGCGTCTTAAGAACGGGAAAGTCCTTTTGATATTTCCCGAAGGGACGAGGAGCCAAAGCGGAGAGATCCAGGCGGCGCAGCCCGGCATCGGTTATCTTAGCCTGATGGCAGGCGTTCCGGTACTTCCGGCTTACGTCAAGGGGACGGACGAAGCGATGCCGAAAGGGGCGCGGTCCATAAAACGCGTGCGTATCTCGGTATATTTTGGTAGTATGATAGAACCCCAAAAGTTAGGGCTCTCAAGCGACAGAAGGCAGGCGTCTCAGCAATTGGCCGATCATGTCCTCGGGGAGATCAAGCGATTGGGCGAGAAGACAACAATCGAAAATTCCGCCAAAGGCGGATCCGCCTCCGGCGGAAAAATCCAATAAAGAAAGGGGCTGTTATAGGTGATGGTAGACGAGAAACCCGTCGATATGTCAAGCATATACGACGAGACGTTCAAAGACGTAAAGGAAGGTGAGATAGTAAAAGGAAGGGTGATAGGGGTGACCGCCAAGGAGATACAGGTCGATATAGGCTACAAATCCGAAGGCGTGATCGCAGCCGAGGAGTTTTATGACCCGAAGTCAATAAAGGTCGGCGACGAGATAGAGGTCCTCATCGAATCCAAAGAAAATGATGAGGGCATGGTCGTCCTCTCCAAGAGAAAAGCCGAACGCATGCAGGTCTGGGAGAAGATAGTCTCCGAGCGCAAGGAAGGCGATATGGTCCAGGGCCGTGTCGTAAAGAAGGTCAAGGGCGGCCTTACGGTGGATATCGGGGTAGAGGCATTCCTGCCGGCAAGCCAGGTATTCCTTAAGGGTTTCGGCAATTTAAACCAACTGCTCGGCCAGAGCCTGAACTTCGTGATAGTGAAGATAAATAAGCCGAGGAAGAACATCGTCGTCTCCAGAAAAGACGCGATATTAAGGGAGAGGGACGTCGCCAAAACCAAGATTATGGAGGACCTGAAACCCGGGCAGCTTATCCCGGGGACCGTCAAGAACATAACCGACTTCGGCGCGTTCATCAATGTAGGGCCGAGCGTGGACGGGCTTCTCCATATAACCGATATGTCATGGGGCAGGATCTCGCACCCGAGCGAATTGGTGGCGGTAGGCGACAAGATAGAGGTCATGCTCTTGGCCGTAGATAAGACGACCGGGAAGATCTCTCTCGGCCTGAAACAGAAGACGCCTAATCC
>JAGUXU010000077.1 GCA_020061685.1 Candidatus Omnitrophota bacterium | reverse complement strand
TTTTATTCATAAAAGATAGGAGGCTTTTACTGCTTAGGGGTTGACCTTTCCACAAATTCGGCGATATTTTGCCGGTCCTCTTCCGCCATATCCAGGAATTGCATCCCGACTTCGTATTGCTCACCGTGGGGCCTTTTTTGTATCCACGCGACTTTTGAGATGACCCTTACGGCTTTCGGGGTCGAGGGGACCGCTACTTCGACCACAAGTCTTGTAAATACCGAGACGAACTCATTGACTAACACCCTGATGCCTCCGCTGGATATGTCTCTGGCTATAGCGCCCATTACCGAATCGCTGGCTTGCCGTATCCCCCTGTATTGAATTGACATAGTAGTATTGACCCGCGGATATTGCCTTCTTTCAGGAACCTCCGCCTTCCAATACATCTTTTATCCCCCAATCACCCCATTATCTTGTTAGGTTTAATTCTACGTTCTAACGGGGTATTTGTCAATACGAAACTTCGTTGGCGTCCCTAAAGGCCCCCATAAGGACGCCTTCTCCGTTGATTACGGCGCATATCGCCCCGGCCCTGTTGGTCCTGAAGACCTTTATCCCTTTGGCGGAGATCAACTCTTCAGCCTTCCTGCTCCGGGCTATCTCGCTTAACGTATCCCCCTGAGAGATTACGGCGTAGGCCGGCTTTACGCTATCGATCAAGGCCTCTCTTGTCAAAATCAATTCCTGTCCGTGGTGCGGAAGCATCAGGACCTCCGCTTTGATGAGAGAGGTAAGGCTTATTATTTCGGATATCGGCCTTTCGCCTATGTCACCGCACAGGAGAACGGCGGTCCGTCCGTATTTTATCCTTAACGCCAGTGATTTATCGTTCTCTCCGGCGGACGGGTCATTGAGACCTTCGGCAGACGGATTCAGGCATATCAGACTGATATCTCTCAGCCCCTCTATCAGATCGCCGCGCCTCAGGACGCGCCTCCTTATTTTATTTTTTAAGGCCGCTTCCTTAAACGCGAGATAAACACCGCTCTCTGTCTTTGTGCCGTTGTCGAAGACCTCTTTTACTTTCATCCCTTTTATGACCGGGATAAGTCCGCCGACGTGGTCCATGTCGGGATGGGTCAGGACCACGGCGTCTATCACGCTTATACCTTTATTCCTCAGGAACGGCAATATGATGTTCCTGCCGGTATCCCGGTCGCCGCCCATACCGCCGTCTATCAGCATGTTCCCGCCGCGCGGAAATTCCACGAACACCGAATCCCCGTGCCCCACATCAAGGAAGGTAACCCTTAATCTTCCGTCGTCGGGCCTTAACGCACTATGCCATATGATCATATTTATGACCAGCAGCGCCGCGGCCGATAACTTAGCGGGCGGGATCTTAAGGCGTTTATGTTCGATAAACGCGGCCAGAAAAAGATAATATACGGCCGTAAGATATAAAGGCGGTTTCGGGAAATAAAAATAAGCCAGCGGGACCCTTGCGAAGGCCTCATTCGCGGCAAAGAGCGTATCGCAAAGAAATGATGTAGAGGCGGAAAATATATTCGCGATAAACGGGATGACGTGGCCGAAGAGGATGAAGGGAACGGCGGAAGCCGTTATAAGAAAAGATAACGGCACGGCGACAAGATTAGAGATGACGGAAACCGGTGTGGCTATATTAAAATAAAATAGGATAAGCGGCAGGAGCCCTATCCACGCGGCGGCCGAGACAAAAACTCCCTCCCATAGATACCTCCTCCATTTACCCGTAAACGGGACCGCTAATTTTCTATCGTAGCCGAACGCCTCCTCTAATTTCGGGGTGATGTATAAAATAGAAATAAGCGAGAGGAATGAAAGCCGGAACCCTACATCAAAGAAAGCATTGGGGTCAAAACCTAAGATTATCACGGCGGCCAGGCCGAGCGAATTCCATAACGACATCTCCCTTCCTATCAATGATCCGAATAATAGGGCTATCACCATAACGGTCGCCCTGATGACGGAGGGACTGCCATTCGTCAAAATGGCGTAGAAGACAAGCAGGGATATGGTCAGTATGATATTCGCCCTTTTAGGGACCCTCGCTATCCTGAATATGATCATGACCAGAAAGACCAGAAGCCCTACGTTGAGCCCGCTGATAGCCAGCAGATGGACGGTGCCCGTCTTCATAAATATGTCGTTTAACTCATCTCCCAGATCCTGCCTTAGGCCCAAGAGGATCGCGACAAGGAAGCCGGCGTTATCGCGCGGGAGATAGGACGTTATAAGCGCCTTGATCCTGCCTCTTACCTCATATGCGGCGCGGACGATGGGATTTCCCGCTCCCTCTCGCAATAAGACGACGTCCTCGCTTTTCGCGCTAAAGACGGAGAAGACGCCGTTCCTCTCCAGGTACCGCCTGTAATCGAATTCTCCGGGATTGCCGGGACGCCTTGGTCTCGAGAGAAGGCCTTTTAACAAGACCTTGTCACCGTAAGCAGGGGCCGCGGCGCCGAACACGGAGACCTTTACTCTTCCGGAAACATCCCGCCCGATGCCTCTTGTCTTGAGGCCGGCCGCATCCATCATAAAACTTGTCTTCGGCTGGCCGTAAGATGTCCTTTCGGATTGGGGCTCGTTTACGATAATGCCTTCCAGATACGCCTCGTGCGGTCCTTCCGGAGTAAAATTCTTTATATGTCCCGGGGGATAGACCTGCCTTGCCTGATATAGCAGGCATCCGATAAGAAGGAATGCCATGGATAAGGCCAGGAGGGAGGCTATTTTCCTCTTTATCATGAAAAAGGAGGCTAGGATAGACAGGCCCGCGGCGGCGGCTATAAATGAAATGGGGATCCGGATAAGACTGCTTATCCAGATCCCCAGACTGATAAAAACCGCAAGCCAAGCTAAGGGAGAATTCACGCCTTAAGCTTGCCGAAAATTACTTGGATTGGGTCGGTGCGGCCGGTGCAGGCGCGGAAGGAACCTCCGCGGGCTTGTTCTCTACCGGCGGCATCAAGACATCCTTGTGGATCACTACCTTGTTCCTGTCTTTCAGCTCTTTAAGCAGGGAATCAAACCGCTCTTTCTGTTTCTGCGACAGGAGCATCTGCTTTAACTGGTCCTTGACCTCGTCGAATGAAAGTTCTTTTTCCGGTTGCTTCTCCGTCACTTTGATGATATGGTAACCGAACTGGCTCTTCACCACATCGCTTAATTGCCCCGGCTTCAGGGCAAAAGCTGCCTGCTCAAATTCCGGGACCGTCTGGCCCCTGGCTATCAATCCCAGGTCCCCGCCTTTATCTTTACTGGAACACGTTGATTTCTCCTTTGCCAGAGCGGCAAAATCAGCCCCGCCCTTAAGCTTGGCGAGGATATCTTTCGCTTCGGCTTCGTTATCAACGAGTATGTGAGATACCTTTATCTTCTCGGGTTCCTTGAACTTATCTTTGTTGCCGTCATAATACGCCTTCGCGTCGGCATCGCTTACCGCGGCCTTCTCTTCTATCTCTTTCTTGAGGTATTCCTTGATGAGTATCTCTTTGGTCACTTCTTCTATCTGTTTCTTGACCGCCGCGTCTTTCCCTACGTTCTGCTTCAGCGCCTCCTCGTACAGCAACTTCTGGTTGATGATGCTGTCGAGGAACATATCCTTATGGGTCAGGGCCATCGCCTGATACTGTTTGGGGACATCGGCTATCATATTATCCACGTCCTCAAGCGTGATCTTCTCTTTGCCTACTTCCGCCACTACATTACCGCCCTTGGCCGCGGCCTCTTTCTTTCCGGCCTGCGGTTTGCCGATGTCCGCGCCCTTGCAGCCGACCGCCGCAAGCGCGACAAAGAGGGCCGCGAGCACCGCTATAAACCCTGATCTTGACATTTTCGCTCTCCTTTTTTTAACCTGACACGTAAAGCATTAGTATATCACAAAAACCTATTCCAACAAAATGTATTCCTTGATCTCTTCGTATTTCTTCGGGCCGATGCCCCTGACCTTCGTCAGGTCTTCCTTCAAGAGGAACGAGCCGTGGGCGGCGCGGTAATTTATGATATCTTTCGCCAATTTCGGGCCTACGCCGGGCAAGGTCTCGATCTTGTTTATGTCCGCGGTGTTTATATTGACGAGGCGCTTCTCTTTGACGGCGGTCTCATAGTCCCGCGAAACGACTTTCAACTCCGGCCGGGCAAAATAATTCCTGTAGCCCAATACCGCCAGCCCCAACACGGCGAAGGCGCTTAACGCGAGCAGGACCCTCTTCTCTTGGGTCGTCAGATTAAACAACGATACTTACCAATCTGTTCGGGACCACGACGAAGTTCTTCAGCGGCTTTCCGCCGAGCCATTGCTTTGTCTTCTCATCGGCGAGGACTATTTCCTTAAGGCGGGCTTCATCGATACCGGCGGATACCTCGATCTTCGAGCGCACCTTGCCGTTTATCTGCACTACTATCGTAACCTTATCCTCGACTAACATGGCGGCGTCATACCTGACCCATCCCGCCTTGATTACGCTCTCCTTATTCCCTAAAGAACGCCATAATTCTTCGCAAAAATGCGGGGCGATAGGCGAAAGCATTATGATCAGATTCGAGAAGGCCTCTTTGTCGGCTCCGCTTTGATATATGGCGTTCACGTACTCCATAAGCGAGGCGATCGCCGTGTTGAATTTAAAATCATTGATATCGTCTGTGACTTTTTTGATCGTCTTATGCATCATACGGACCAACGAGGGGTCGGCTCTTTCTTTCAGGTTTTCCTGAATACGCCAGACGCGGTTTAAGAACTTGAACGCGCCTTCTATCCCGCGGTCCTCCCATTCAAGTTCGGTCTCGGGCGGGGCCGCGAACAGGATAAATAACCTGATAGTGTCTGCGCCGTATTTCTCGATTATCTCGTCCGGATCAACGATATTGCCGCGCGACTTCGACATCACCTCGCCGTCTTTTAAGACCATGCCTTGTGTGAGCAACTTCTTAAACGGCTCGTCCCCGCCAGAGGCGGGTCCGCCTTCGGCGGAAAAATTTAAAAGCCCGATGTCCTTCAGGAACTTCGTAAAAAATCTCGAATACAAAAGATGCAGTACCGCGTGCTCGATGCCGCCTATATACTGGTCCACCGGCATCCAGTAAGCCACTTCGTCCTTATCGAACGGGCCCCTATCAAATCGCGGCGAGCAGAACCTCAGGAAATACCACGAGGAATCTAGAAAGGTCGCCATCGTATCAGTCTCGCGACGGGCCTTTCCGCCGCACTTCGGGCATTTCACTTCCACAAAATCTTTAACATACGAAAGCGGGCTTCCCCCCTTGCCTGAAAATTCCACTTTTTTCGGAAGCACGACCGGCAGGTCTTTCTCCGGGACCGGTACGATACCGCATTTCTCGCAGTAAATGAGGGGGATCGGCGTGCCCCAGTAGCGCTGACGCGAGACCAGCCAATCGCGCAGGCGCCAATTGACGGTCCTCTTTCCTATATTTGTCTTCTCCATCCATTCGGCGATCTTTGCTTTTGCCTCAGCGTTCGGCAAGCCGTCAAATTGCGCGGAATTTACCTGCACGCCGTCGCCTTCATAAGCCTCGGTCATCTTATCAACAGAGAGATTATCGCTTTTAGGTGTGATGACGACCCTCATCGGCAATTTATGCTCTTTGGCGAACAGGAAATCCCTCTGGTCATGGGTAGGCACGGCCATGATGGCGCCCGTGCCGTATTCCATGAGAACGTAATCCGCGACCCAGATCTGGACCGGCTCGTTATTTACGGGATTTATCGCGTAGGCGCCCGTAAACATCCCTTCCTTTTTTACGTCCGCAGCAACGCGGGTGACCTTGCTTTCTTTCGCGACTTTATCGATAAATTTCAGCGTGTCCTTTTCCTGCGGTTTTCCGGCTATGAATTTCTTGACCAGCGGATGCTCGGGCGCCAGGACGACGTAAGTGCATCCGAATATCGTGTCCTGCCGGGTCGTAAAGACCGGAATGACCTTACCGGTCTCTTTCTCCTTAAAATATATCTCAACGCCTTCACTCTTCCCGATCCAGTTCTTCTGCATCGTGATGACGCGTTCGGGCCAGTATTTAAGCTGGCTGAGGTCTTCGAGTAACCTCTC
>JAGUXU010000014.1 GCA_020061685.1 Candidatus Omnitrophota bacterium | reverse complement strand
CATCAGTCCCTTTTTAAGGGCGATAGCAATGCCTTCTTTGACGCGAACGATAAGTATCATCTTTCCAAGACCGCAAAGTGTTTTATCGCCGGATTGTTAAAGCACTCGCGCGAGATAACCGCTGTCACGAGCCAATGGGTGAATTCTTACAAGAGGCTGGTCCCGGGCTATGAGGCGCCGGTCTATATCGCGTGGGCCAAGAGGAACCGTTCCACCCTGATAAGGATCCCGGAATATAAACCGGGCAAGGAGAAGGCGACCCGCATAGAATACCGTTCGCCTGATCCGGCGTGCAACCCGTATCTTGCGTTCAGCGTGATGTTAGCCGCCGGGCTTGAAGGCGTAGAAAAGAATTATGAACTGATCCCTCCCACCGAGGAGAATGTCTTTGAGCTTACGCCGGAGGAGAGGAAGAAGCGCGGGATAGAACCGCTGCCGGGAGACCTGTATGAAGCGGTGCTTGAGGCCGAAAAGAGCTCGGTCGTAAGGAAGGCGTTGGGCGAGCACGCTTTCACGACATTTATAGAGAACAAGAAGATAGAATGGGACAAATACAGGGCGCGGGTCACCGATTACGAGATAAAGGAATACCTCGCGGTCCTCTGACAATGGCAAGAAAGACCAGGACGAAGAGCGTCAAAGCGCATCCCTCTTACGAGAAGCAGATAGAGGCGCTTTCCAAGATAAGCCAGACGATCACCTCTAACCTCTATCTTGAGGATATCCTGCGCCTTATCGTGATGGTCACGGCAGAAGTCATGAATTCCAAGATATGCTCTCTTCTGCTGCTCGACGAGAAAGGCAAGGAACTTGTCATCCGCGCGACACAGAGCGTAAGCGAAGCGTATAACAAGAAGCCGAATGTGAAGATAGGCGAGGGGATATCCGGCATAGTGGCGAAGGAGAACAAGCCCATCGCGGTCCCGGATGTCAAGAAGGACCCGCGATATATCAATAGAGATATCGCTAAAAAAGAGAACCTGTGCTCCCTCCTCTCCGTGCCGATGAGCGTAAAGGGAAAAGTCATAGGCGTCCTTAATAGCTATACTTCCACTCCCCATAAGTTCACCAGGAACGAGATAAATATCCTTACGAGTGTCGCAAACCAGGCTGCCGTCGCGATAGAGAACGCTCAGCTCATGGTCAAGTCCAAGATCATTCAGGAGGAGCTCGAGACGAGGAAGCTTGTAGACCGCGCCAAGGGGATCCTGATGAAGAAGGGGATGACCGAGCAGGACGCGTTCCGCCGTATCCAAAAACAGGCTATGGACCTCAGGAGGTCAATGAGGCAGATAGCCGAGGCCATCATCCTGGCCGACGACCTCGAAAAGGGATAGGTCCCGTTTTTATAGCGCTTGACTTTAATAAGGTTTTATAATAGAATAAAAAAACAGTTTTTTAAGTCCATCCTAAATATTTAAGGATTTATTTACGATTAATGGAATTCAAGATCACCGAAGATAATTTTAAATTAGGCGGGCGCGATTTTTTTGTATATTCCGGCGAGATACACTATTTCAGGATAAGGCCCGAGAACTGGGCCATACATCTCAAGAAGGCGAAAGCAGCCAACCTTAATACCGTAAGTACATATATCCCATGGGATTGGCACGAGTACGAGGAAGGCAAGTACGATTTTACCGGCCACACAAATCCCCAGAGAAACCTGCTCGGCTTCATAGAATTATGCAAGAAGAACGGCCTGTACCTTATCGTCAAACCCGGGCCTTATATCCTCGCCGAATACATGGACCACGGGATACCCCAATGGTTGCTGTCCTCTCATCCCGAAATACTCTCTTTAAATAAGGACGGAAAGCCGTTTGGCCATGCGCGCGTGACCCTGCTTCATCCTACCTATCTGAAGTACGCCAAACTCTGGTATGACAGGATAATGGAGATCATCAGGGAAAATTCGGTCACCAAGGCCGGCGGCATAATAATCTCGATGCAGGTATGTAACGAGATAGGCGTCTTTACATGGCTGGATAAAGAAGCGGATTATAATCCCGTTGCCCTCGAGCGCTACAAGAAATTCCTGTCGGATAAATACAAGAAGATAACGCGCCTCAACGGGTTGTATAAGACCAAATATAAGGGTTTCGGTTCGGTCCCGCCTCCTTCCGGGAATCCGTCAAGGCTTCCGGAATTAGCCGCTGACCTTGATTGGCACTTGTTCTGGCGCGGTTATTACGCCTCTTATGTGGAATATCTCATGAAGGAGGCGATAAAGAGGAAAATCCAGCTGCCGTTTACCCACAATCTGCCGGGATGGGTCCTCGGGCGCGCCGTCGAGTATCCTCTGAACATAACGATGTATCAGGATGTAGCCAAATTATATCCTAAGATCTTCTTGACAGTCGACCATATACCGGAGAATATCTCTTACAGGAACTTTCATGATGTCGCGATAATCCAGCAGATAACAAAGGCCATACAGGGCGGCAAGGGGCCTACGTTTGTCGCGGAGATGCAGGCGGGCACAAGAGAGCACAATGTGGTCGTTTACCCGGATGAGTTAGAATTGTTCTATAAAGCTTCCCTTGCGTACGGCGCGGCCGGGATGAATTTCTATATGTTCTCGCAGGGTATGAACCCGAAAGGTAAGTCCGCGGTGGGGCCGACTTTCTACTGGCAGACGCCGCTTGATCATGACGGGAAGGAGACCCCGCTCTATCCGGTGATAAGGCGTTTCGGAAAAATAACCTCGAATTTCGGAGACCTCCTCGCGAAAGCCAAACCCGATTCCAAGGTGGCGCTTTTATTCTATAAGCCGTATTATTATACGGAGTTGACCCAGTCATACGACCTGAAGAAGATGGGTTTAAGCTATAATCCCAAGCACATAAGGGACAGCATATTCTTTGAGGGTATCGCCAAGGTCCTGAAGATCTTAAACTGCGATTACGATATACTCGATCTGGAATTATGCAAGGCAAAGGACCTCTCAAAGTATAAACAGGTCTGGGCGGTCGCGCTGGAATATATGGACGCGGATTCCCAAAAACTTATATCCCAATATGTCTTAAGCGGCGGGCACCTTGTCATGCTGCCGTGCGTGCCGCAATACGACCTTTCCTTAAAACCGTGCGAGATCCTAAGGGAATCGCTTAAATTAGGCGAGATAAAAGAGGTTTCGCCGCGAGTGCCGACGATAGAGTTTATGGACGTAAGGGAGATATCGGTCATAAATCCGGTCCATATCTTTGACGAGGCAAACGCACAGGCCGTAGCCCTGCTGGCCAACGGAAGCGCCTGCGGTATAATCAAGCATTTCGGGGGCGGGTGGGCCCTTCTCATGGGCACCGCTTTCGGCTATTTCATAGAGGAGAACATCGAGGCCTATTCCCGCATCCTCAAGATGGACGATATCCGGGGCAGCGCCGTATCCTCAAACAGGAGACTCACCGTTCAGGAATTCTTCGGCGACGGATATGCCTTTGTCTTCGCGGCAAATTATTACAGGACCGCCGAATCCGGTTACATAACATTCGTTAATCCCGTGACTAAATCCGAGATGAAGATGCCGCGTGGTTCGGAGCTGACGCTGCCGGGTTTGAGCGGGATCCTGATCCCCGT
>JAGUXU010000170.1 GCA_020061685.1 Candidatus Omnitrophota bacterium | reverse complement strand
GTCACGGTCCATATAAAGGAATCCAGTCCCGAGGCGATAGTAAAGAAAGGCGAGGTGGCAAGGGCGGTCGTAGTCAGGACTAAAGCCTCCAGCCGGAGACCGGACGGCTCTTATCTGAAATTCGACAGCAACGCCGTCGTCATAATAGATGCTCAGAAAAATCCGAGGGGAACGAGGATATTCGGCCCCGTAGCCAGGGAGTTACGCGATAAGAACTTCTCAAAGATAATCTCCTTAGCGCCGGAGGTAATATAGATGACAAGGATCAGGAAGAACGATAACGTGATGGTCATAAAAGGCAGAGACCGCGGCAAGACGGGGCGCGTAATGAGGGTCCTGTCCGGCGAGATGAAGGCGATAATCGAAGGGCGGAATTTAGTCAAGAAGCACAGCCGGAAGAGCCAGAAGAACCCGCAGGGCGGTATTATACAGATAGAAAGCCCCGTACAATTGTCTAATCTCATGCCGGTCTGCCCAAAATGCAATAAACCGGTAAGGGTAGGATCTCTTATCGAGAAAGACGGTAAAAAATTGAGGATCTGTAAGAGATGCAAGGAGGCACTGGCCTGATGAAATCGGCAAATATCGTACCACGGCTCTCGGAGAGGTACAAAAAAGACATCGTGCCGCAGCTGGCCAAGAAGTTCAATTACAAGAACGTCTTTCAGGTCCCGCGCTTGACGAAGGTAGTCATCAATATGGGCGTGGGCAAGGGCGCCGAGGATATAAAAATACTGGAGGCGGCGATAGCCGATCTGACGACGATCGCGGGGCAGAAACCGGTCATTACCCGCGCGAAGAAAGCGATCGCGAATTTCAAGATAAAGGAAGGTTCCCCCATAGGTTGCAAGGTCACGCTGCGCGGCGCGAGGATGTATGAATTCTTCGACCGGCTCGTCAACGTGGCGTTGCCACGAATCAAGGATTTCCGCGGCGTTCCCTCGGATTCCTTCGACGGAAACGGGAATTACGCGCTGGGCCTGCGCGACCAGACGATATTCCCGGAGATAGAATACGACAAGATCCAAAGGCCGCAGGGAATGGATATCATAGTCGTGACGACGGCGAAATCCGCCGACGAGGCGAGGGAACTCCTGTTGCTTTTAGGGGTGCCCTTTAAAAAGCAGGGTCAGTAAAAAATGGCGAAAAAATCATTGATAGAAAAGTGGAAACGGCCGGCGAAGTTCTCCGCCAGGAAATATAACAGGTGCCGCCTCTGCGGCAGGAGCGGCGGCTACTTAAGAAAGTTCGAGCTTTGCCGCATCTGTTTCAGGGAATTGGCCTCTAAAGGGGAGATTCCCGGAGTGACAAAGGCAAGCTGGTAAAAAAAGGGATTAATATGTCCAGAACCGATCCGATAGCAGATTTTTTGACGCTGATCAGAAACGCCTCTCGTGCCAAGAAAGAGAGCGTTGACGTTCAGAACTCAAAAATGAACAGAGAGATGCTCGGCATTTTAAAGAAGGAAGGTTATATATCCGACTTTAAACCCATGGAGGCGTCGAGACACGCCAGGGTCTATCTTAAGTATGTCTCAAGCCACAGCGCTATAAAGGATTTAAAGAGGATCTCTAAACCCGGTTTAAGGATTTACGCTTCGCACAAGGATCTTCCCAATGTATTGCGCGGGCTGGGGATCGCCGTCATATCCACGCCCAAGGGAGTCCTCACCAATAAAGAGGCGCGTGAATTAAAAGTCGGCGGTGAAATCTTATGTTACGTATGGTAAGGTGAAAAATGTCAAGAGTAGGTAAAAAACCGATTTTGATCCCGAAGAACGTTAAGGTGAGCGTAACCGGGAATACTGTCCTCGTCGAAGGGCCGAAGGGTAAACTGACCCTTGAGGCCCATCCGAAGATGACGGTGGAGGCCAAGGCGGACCAGGTCCTCGTCTCCAGGCATTCAGATGAGAAGACCGACATGGCCCTGCACGGTTTGACGCGGACACTGATCAACAACATGGTGGTGGGCACGACAACCGGTTACCAGAAGGAATTGGAGATACAGGGCGTAGGTTTCAGGGCTCAGGTCAGCGGGAAGAAGCTTGTCCTGCAATTGGGTTTTTCTCATCCCGTCGAATTCCATATCCCGGAAGGGATTGTGATAGAAGCGCCGAAACCCACCCAGGTCGTCATCAAGGGCATAGATAAACAGAAGGTGGGAGAGACCGCCGCTGAGATAAGGGCGATCTTCCCTCCCGAGCCGTATAAAGGCAAAGGCATAAGATACGTCGGAGAATACGTGAGGAAGAAAGTCGGAAAGGCGGTTGGTTAATGGCTGTAACTGTCAAGAGAGAGGCAAGCAGATTAAAACGCCATCAGAGGATAAGGAAGAACGTGATGGGGACGAAAGAGAAGCCGCGGCTTTCGGTCCACCGCAGCCTCAACAACCTCTTTATTCAATTAATAGACGATGTCGAGGGAAAGACTTTATGCGCCGTATCCACTCTGGACAAGCGTTTCAAGGAAAAGAGCAAGACAGGCGGCAATATAAAATCTTCAGAGGTCCTAGGCGAGATCCTCGCGAAAGAAGCGAAGGACAAAGGCATAAAGAAGGTCGTCTTTGACAGGGGCGGGTATCTTTATCACGGCAGGATAAAAGCATTGGCCGATGCCGCCAGGAAAGCGGGTCTGGAATTTTAGTTAAATCGTAATTTAGGAGAAAAAAATTGGCTGAACGGAGAACTCAACAGTCGGAATTAACCGAAAAAGTTTTAACCATAAACCGCGTTGCCAAGGTCACCAAGGGCGGCAAGAAGATGTCTTTCAGCGCCCTTGTCGTGGTGGGTGACGGAAAAGGCAGGGTCGGTTTCGGATACGGTAAGGCGAACGAAGTCTCAGAGGCGATAAGGAAAAGTTTGGTCGACGCCAGAAAAGGGCTTTTTGCGGTCCCTATCGTGGGTACCACGATACCGCATGAGGTGATGGGGAAATACGGCGCGGGAAAGGTATTGCTGAAACCCGCCGCCCCTGGAGCCGGCGTCATCGCGGGAGGCCCCATCAGGGCATTATGCGACGCGGCGGGGATCAAGGATATTCTCTCCAAGTCTCTCGGTTCGGATAACGCCGTCAATGTGATAAAGGCAGCGGTCGAAGGCCTCAAGGGCTTACGTAATAAAGAAGAGAATAAACGTATAAAAGGAGAACAACCCAAGTGAGGTTAGGCGATATAGGGGTCCCGGCTGGGGCCACCAAGAAAGAAAAGAGAGTCGGCAGGGGTCCCGGTTCAGGGCATGGGAAGACCTCGACCAGGGGCCAGAAGGGCCAGAAGTCAAGGTCAGGCGCCGGCATAAGAGTCGGTTTTGAAGGCGGCCAGATGCCGTTGATAAGAAGGGTCCCGAAACGGGGATTTACCAGTAAATTCAAGAAGATATTCCAGATAGTGAACCTCTCTCAACTGAAGGGTTTCAAGGAAAATTCGGTTATAAGCCCTGTTGAGTTACACAAAGAAGGCATTATAAAGAACGAAAAGATATCGGTAAAGATTTTAGGGGACGGGGAAGTTTCCAAGCCTATTACGATAAAGGCACATGCCTTTTCTTCCGG
>JAGUXU010000036.1 GCA_020061685.1 Candidatus Omnitrophota bacterium | reverse complement strand
CAGACGGTCGAGTTCGACGACACAGTCTTTGTCCCGACCGGCGTCATAAATGGCGTCTCCGAACAAACGGAATGAATTCAAGAAGAGATAAGGGCACCATATTAATTATAACATTGTGGATCCTTGCCATCTTGGCTATACTCTCTGTAGGGGTGGCGGGCAGGATGGGGCTGGAGCTTAAATTGACGGGCCTGTATCGGGACAATATGACGGCATTGTATCTGGCGAAGGCCGGGATCGAGCGAGCTATCGCCATTGTCGGGACAAGGGACAAAAACGTGAATTCACTGACAGATGACTGGACAAATAACAATGAGGATGCCGCTCCCTTATTTAAGGAGATAGTAGTTTCCAATCTCGGCGCATTCACCGTAAGTTACCCTTTTGAGGAAGAAAAGATATTTTACGGCGTCCAGGATGAGGAACGCAGGATAAATATCAATACCATGCCCAAGGAAGCGATCGAGCGTTTATTGAGGTATTTAGAGGTCACAGAGCCGGATCCCGCCATACTTGCCGCTTCAATAGAGGATTGGCGCGATGAAGGCGCTACCAGGGAAGACGGATCTCCGGAAGACGATTATTCGGCCGAGGGCTATCCGCGAAAAGACAATTTCTTCGATGTCGGGGAAGAATTATTATTGGTTAAAGGCATGACGCCGGAGATATTCAATAAGATCAAAGATTGTACCACTGTTTATCCCAAGACTTCAGCCAAATTAAATGTCAATACCGCCTCATTGCCGGCCCTTTACGCGTTGGGCCTATCAGTCGATAAATCTCAGGACCTCATAGCTACAAGGGCGGGAGACGACGGTATAGAGGGCACGGACGATGATAAGCCGTTTACGGACCCTACCGCCTTTCAGTTGTTCTTATCGAGTGAGCCGAAGGAGATCTTGCCCGATAAAAGCGCTGGTTTACCGGATTTCAAATCCTCATATTTCAGGATAGTATCCTACGGCGAGACAAATAATAAAAGAGGCCATAAGACCGTGACCTGTGTGATCGGTCCGCCGGAGGCGGAGCAGAAAGACCAGGTCCTATTTTGGGATGAAAGATGATAACAACAGCTGTTGAGATAAGTAAAAAATACATCAAGGTAGTGCAGCTTACGGCCGCGGGCGCGGAAGTCAAAGTCACTTCCTGTGTCCTGAAGGAATACCCGCCGGCGGATAACGCCGCTGCCGCGCAGGCCCTGCAGCAGGCCCTTAAAGAACATAATATAAAGACAAAAAATGTGTTCCTTTCGATACCACGCCAGTATGTCACCACAAAGAGTTTAAGATTACCGTCACAGGACCCGCGCGAGATAAACGAGATGGCCGGCTTTCAGGCGGTAAAGCAGATCCCCTATCCGAGAGAAGAGATAATCTACGGCCCTTACGTCGTCGGCGTAGATCCCGAGGGCTATTCAAAGGTGATACTGACCATCTGCCATCGCGACGTGATAGAAGGGCCGCTTGCGGTCCTGAGGGACTGCGGCCTGCTGCCGGCGCGGGTGACCCTCAGCTCATTCGGGCTTTTGAACTGGTTTAATCTGAACGACGGGCTGAAGAAGAGGTCCGAGGGGTCTCCGGTGATATTGGTCGAATGCGATACCGATAGCAGCGATATCACGGTGATCCACAAGGAAAGGCTGATCTATACAAGGGGCCTGACGTTCGGGGCGGGCGAAGAGGGGTACGTCGAGAGATTGACGGAGGAGATAAATAAGACGCTTCCCATTTATGAAAAGGAGACCGAGGCCGGCCGGCCGGCAGAGGCATTCTTTACCGGCAATATAACGGAGGTAGAGCGCTCAAAGGACCTCCTGGAATCGTCTTTAAATATGAGGGTCGAATGCGCCGGCTCATTCAGCCACCTGCCTTTAGACGTCCCGGACGCATCCTGGCCGTATATATCGCAGGCGTCTTTTTCTTCGGTCGCCGGTTCCTCCTTGGGCCCCGCAGGGGCGGACCTTCTTCCGGGGGATCTGAAGATATTAAGAGAGGCGAAGACAAGGAAGAAGGAATTTACGGTCTCGGGAGCCCTGCTGGCAGCCGTCATCATCGCCTTATCTTTAGTATTATGGAATAAGATCCACCATAAGGCGGAGGTATTAAAGACGCTCGAATCGAAGCTGAGCGCGATAGCGCCGGAGGCGCAGAAGATAGAGAAGATGCGCATGGCGGCCGATGTCATCAAGTCCCAATTAAGCAAGAAGTCCGAGGCATTGGACGTCTTAAACGAGCTTCATAAGATAGTACCGTCGCAGATCTACCTCTCGATGTATAACTATGACGAGGGTAAAGTGGAACTAAAGGGCACTACCGGCGTCCTCTCGGATGTCTTCAGGCTTGTCACCATATTGGAAAATTCGCCTTATTTCCAGAACGTCCAGGTGAGGTATGCGACCAAGCGCAAGATAGGCGAGCAGGAGTTCGTCGACTTTGAGATAGTCTGCCCGTTAAGCGCGAATCCGGCGGAGAAGAGATGATATTCTCAAATCTTTCACAGCGCGAGAAAAGGCTATTTTATCTGACCGCAGGGCTGATCGCGTCCTTATTTATCTACAGGTTCGTGATAAACCCCATAGTCGTAAACTGGATGGGCCTGGACAAGAGGATAGGGGCCGGCGGCTTAAAGCTTGAGAAGAGCCAGAAGATACTGAACTTAAAGGGCAGGATCCAGCGCGATTATGAAAGATACGCCTCTTCAGTCAAGATGTCCGGCTCAGAAGAGGAAGAGATGGCGAAATTCCTGACCGAGATAGAATCTCTGGCGCGCTCTTCATCGGTGCACATAAGCGGGATAAAGCCCCTTCCCATAAAGAAGGTGGATTTTTACAAGAAATATGTCGTGGAATTGGAAGCGGAGGGGGACATAAAGCAGGTCTCGAAGTTCATATACGATATACAGAATTCCCAGCAGCTATTAAAGATAGATAAGTTCTCCCTCGGCACAAAAGGCGCCGGCACAAACCTCCTTAAGTGCAACATCCTCGTCTCTAAGGTACTCATCCCGTAGCTCCCATCTGAGATCTCTCGGCCTTTCGGCCTCGAGATCAAGAAAAATCTGACTGGAGAGAAAATAATCAGATTTTTCTTGACAAAATAATCTTCGGGAGTTATATTACTCCCTGAGTAGGGAGTGAATTTGGAAAATATGCCTAATCTCTATTTAATTAAGGACTTAGCGCGTTTTACCGGCCTATCCGTTGACACGGTCAAGTATTATTTGAAGATCGGGTTGATAACAGAGTCAGGCCGCAGTCCCGAGACGAACTTCAGGTATTTTGACGATTCTACCGTCGAGAAACTCAATAAGATAATCGGATTAAGAAGACAAAAACACTCCATCTCAAAGATCAGGGAAACACTGAATATCCAGGGGCAGCATCGATGAGCTATTATAAGGTCCTGAATTTAGAGAAAGAGCCGTTTTCGACGAGCCCCGATCCCGCGTTCTTCTACCGTTCCCAATCCCACGATTCAGCCCTTAAACGTCTGGAGATAACGATAAGGTTAAGGCGCGGATTAAGCGTGGTGATCGGCGACGTCGGCATCGGAAAGACGACCCTATCCCGCGCTCTCTTACAGGCGTTCAAAGGCGAAGAAAATTTTATCTTCCACATGATATTGGACCCGAATTATAAGACGGAATTCCAGTTCCTATCCAGCCTTATCAAGATGTTCGGGATGAAACCGGAGTTCAGGTCTACGCTTGATTACAAAGACGCCATCGAGAAATACCTCTTCCAGAAGGGCGTTGACGAGAACAAGATCATCGTGCTCTTGATAGACGAAGGCCAGAAATTAAATGCCAACCAGCTGGAACTGCTCCGGATGCTCCTGAATTACGAGACGAACGAATATAAATTATTACAGCTTGTCATCCTCTCGCAGACCGAACTCCTTCCGCGCCTAAGGAAAATAAAGAATTTCATGGACAGGATAGCTTTAAAGTACATAATCAACCCCCTGGACGAGAACGAGACGAAGGAGATGGTGACATTCAGATTGAAACAGGCCGGCTATGACGGCGCCGGGCCGTTATTCACGGACGACGCCATAAAGTTGATCTACGAGCATACACAGGGCTACCCGAGGAGGATCTCTCTTTTATGCCACGACTGCCTTGAGGCGTTGATAATGAATGAAGGGCCGCACGTGAACAGGGATATGGTGGACAAGATAATCCGGGAAGAGGTGAGATGATGGCCGAAGAATTTTCCCCCGAAGAGAAACTTCTGAGGCTTATCCGCGGAGAGAAGAAACAGAAAGATAAGCCGGCCGCGGAAAAGATAGAGCCCGCCAAGGTTTCGCCGCCTCCGCCTCCGGCGGAGATGCCGCCGGTAAAGCTCCAGGGCGCGGGTAAACCGGTCGGCGGCAGGGCGCAATATTTCAAAGTCGTTAATTCGGCGTTAGTGGCTGTCCTCGTCCTCATCATCGTATTTTTCCTATTTGATATCGTGACTTCCAAGATAAGGCCGCGTGCGGAACAGGATGCCGCCAAAGGCGGTGAGCGCGCCGCGCCTCCCGCCGTAGAAGACGCGAGCCATCCGGCGGCCGCGCCTTTCTCGGCCTATGCCGACGTCGGGAAAAGGGAACTCTTCAAACCGTTAAGATCGGATGCCCAGGAAAAGGCGGCATCGCAGAGGACTTCGGTATCGGGACAGGATAAACTTAAAGACCTTTCGCTGATAGGGATAGTGGCGGGCGATAAACCCCAGGCCGTAATCGAGGACAGGAAGATCCAAAAGACATATTTCTTAAACAAAGGCCAAAGCGTAAATCAGATGATAGTCGAGGATATACTGGAAGACAGGGTGATCCTGGATTTTGAAGGGGAAAAGCTCGAACTTGTTTTATAAATATAAGGAGATTGCCATGAAGATAAACGGCCCGGCGTATAAGTTCATAGTCTGTTTCGTGATTTTCGCCGTATTATCCGCGTCCGTCCCGGATGTGCCGGGACAACCCTTGACGACGCCGCAAAAGATAACACTGGATATAAAAGGGATGGATATCATAGATGTCCTTAAGATAATATCCCAGCGGACGGGCATGAATATCGTCGCATCGAAAGGCCTTGCCGGAAAGGTCACGATCTTCCTGAAAGATGTCGACGCGTGGGACGCCTTTGAGATAATACTTCTCGCCAACGACCTGGCCTATGACGAAAGAGACGGCATCGTGACCGTCATGACGGGCCGCGAGTACGAGACCATGTACGGAGAGCGTTTCAAGGACAAGAAAGAGGTCAGGATAATCAAGCTCAATTACGCCAACGCGGCGGAGGCGGCAAAGGCGCTGACCCAGGTCAAGACCGCGATAGGAAGGGTCGTCGTAGACGCGGGATCGAACACCCTGATACTTATGGAGACCAAAGACAGGCTGGCGAAGATGGAGGAGATGATCGCGGTCATGGACGTGCCGACGGTGACGAGGGTATATCCTCTGGACTATGCCAAGAGCGATAAACTCAACGCGAAGATACAGGACATGATAACCAAAGGGGTCGGCTCGATCAAGTTCGACGAGAGGACCAACAAAGTCGTGGTGACCGATCTGCCCGAGAAGGTAAATGATATAGAAAAGGTGATAAATGCCTTTGATGAGAAGACGAGACAGGTGCTGATAGACGCGAAGATCGTACAAGTCGAGTTAAACGATAAATTCCAGGCGGGCATAGACTGGAAGGCGGTCCTTAAGGATTTTACGGTACAGCAGACATTATCCGCCGGCTTAACGACCGGAGGAAAGATAACTCTGGCCACGATATTTTTCGGAAAGGATAAGAAGAATACGCTCGATGCCTTGATGGATTTTCTGGGTACCACAGGCAAGACCAATATAATCTCAAGTCCCCGGGTGGCCGCATTAGACGGGCAGGAGGCGAAGAT
>JAGUXU010000025.1 GCA_020061685.1 Candidatus Omnitrophota bacterium | reverse complement strand
TGATAGGGAAAACCGCCAAAGAGGTCTTTATCAACTTTGCCAAATATCTCGTGGATTTTTTTCGTTTAAGCAGGCTTACCAGGGAGTATATCGCCGGGAATGTCAGGATCACCGGCAGGGATAATTTGGACGCCGCCATCAAGAGAGGGAACGGCGTCATTCTGCTTACGGCGCATATCGGAAATTATGAGTTAGGAGGGGCTGTCGTCTCATTGCTCGGATACCCGTTTAACGCGGTGGCACTGGATCATAAGGACAAACTGGTCAATAAATTTTTCATAAGACAACGGCAGACCGCGAATGTAAAGGTCATTCCGCTGGGCATGGCGCTTAAGAAGTGTTACGCATGCCTGAAAGCGGGCGAGGCCCTGGCTCTTTTGGGTGACAGGGATTTTTTGAATCATGGGCTCAAGATGAAGTTTTTCGGAAAAGACTCCCTCATCCCCAAAGGAGCCGCCGCTCTCAGCCTTAAGACCGGGGCGTCGATCATCCCCAGTTTTTTTATCAGGATGCCCGATGATACATTTGAACTGACGTTTGAGGGGCCGATATCCTGTCCGGCTACCGGTAGCACCGAGGAGGATACGCGGTCGATCCTGAAGAGGTGCATCGAGGTTATGGAGAGGTATATAAAGAGGTATCCGTCCCAGTGGTATATGTTCAGGAATTTCTGGGCGTAAGAAAGGCGGCATCCATGCGAGGCTG
The DNA here is from genome assembly GCA_020061685.1 of Candidatus Omnitrophota bacterium. Lineage (GTDB taxonomy): Bacteria > Omnitrophota > Gorgyraeia > Pluralincolimonadales > Pluralincolimonadaceae > JAGUXU01. Next base: position 5,689 of record JAGUXU010000025.1, on the reverse strand, counting down.
CGTAATAATACCCGCTTACAACGAGGAGATGAGGATCGGCCATATCGTATGCGAGATAAAGGCCAAGGGGCTGGACTGCCTTGTCATCGATGACGGCTCCTCTGACAAGACAAGAAAGATAGCCGAACATGAAGGCGCAAGCGTCATATCGCATCCGGTCAATCTCGGCAAGGGCACCTCTTTAAGGGACGGCTTCAGGCGTAGCATGGAAGGCGGTTATGATTTTGTGATAACGATGGACGGGGACGGCCAGCACCATCCGGATGAGATAGGGAATTTTATAAGGGCGGCCGAAGAAGACGACGCGGAGATCATATTGGGGAACAGAATGCATAATCCCAAGGATATGCCCTTAAGAAGGCGCCTGACCAATTGGTTCATGTCCACGCTTATTTCCGCGATAGCACGTCAGGATATCCCGGATTCACAATGCGGTTTCAGATTGGTGCGGACCGGCGTCCTGAAAGCGATCCCGCTTACGACGGATAAATACGAGATCGAATCCGAGGTCCTTATAGCGGCCTCGCGGGCCGGATTTAAGATAAGGTCCATCCCCATAAAGTCCATTTACAGAGGCCAGAGGAGCCGGATACGTCCGCTCGTCGATACAGTACGCTTCATATCTTTTATTTTAAGGAAGGGTCTCAGGGGATGAGCCGTTTCGACGCAACAGCGTTAAGGAACAGGATGGTGGAAGAGCAGCTGGTGCCGAGGGGGATCTTCGACGAAAGGGTACTGGACGCTTTCAGGAAGGTCCCGCGCCATACCTTTATTCCCGATAAAAGTTTAGAGAACGCATACGGCGATTTTCCTCTTCCCGTAGGAGAGGGGCAGACTATATCGCAGCCGTATATGGTCGCGCTGATGACACAGTACCTGGATTTAAAGGCGGATGAGAAGGTATTGGAAGTCGGGACAGGTTCGGGATATCAGGCCGCGATCCTCGCAGAACTGGCAAAAGAAGTGTATTCGGTTGAGAGATTCACCGTTTTGGCTGAAAGGTCCCGGGCGGTCTTGAAAGATCTGGGATATACGAACATAAAGATAAGGGTGGGTGACGGCACCGAAGGTTGGCAGGGCTTCGCCCCTTATGACGGGATTATCGTCACCGCCGGCGCGCCGTCGGTCCCGGAGCCGCTGGTTGAACAATTGGCCGAAGGCGGGAGGCTGGTGATACCCGTCGGCGGGGGTTTCAGCCAGACGCTGACGTTAGTCAGGAAAAAGGAAGGAAAGATCGCGCAGGAAGAGATCTGCGGATGCGTTTTTGTCCCGCTTGTCGGCAGATACGGTTGGAAAAAATAATTTTTCTTGCTTTTTGATTTTCACTGTGTTAAGGTAATACCACTATAAGCGTGGGAAGCCCGTGAGAAACGGGCGCGGCCCCGCCACTGTAATCGGCAACGAAAGCCAAAAAAGTCACTGCCCCGGCGTTACGCCGGAGTGGGAAGACGAAGGCGAGTAGGTCATAAAGCCGTAAGCCAGGATACCTGCTTATAGAATTTGAATTCCTTCGAGGGTGAGGAGAATTTTTTATTGCCTCATTCCAATGACGGAATGAGGTTTTTTATTCGCCTGCGTATGTTACGGCGAATAACCCGCCTCCGGCGGGTATTTAAAGGGATGTTATATGTCCGAATTAATTTTAGTTACCGGCGGAGTAAGGTCGGGCAAATCAGGTTATGCCCAGCATCTCGCGAGATCATTTAAGCGCAAGGTGATATATATTGCGACTGCCGAGGCATTGGACTCCGACATGACAGAAAGGATCAGGCAGCACAGGAAAAGCCGTGACAAAGACTGGCTCACCATAGAGGAGCCCCTCGATGTTTTAGGGGCGGTCAGGAAATTATCCGCCGACAGAAGGGTCATGCTTCTCGATTGCCTTACCTTATTCATCTCAAACCTGATCCTCAAAGGGTTAAGCGATAAGGCGGTTTACAGTGAAGTCAGGTCTATTTTAAAGGTGTTGAAGCGGAAGTCCGGCGCGGCCATCATAGTAACGAATGAAGTGGGAAGCGGCATCGTGCCGGATAGCGAATTAGGCAGAAGATTCCGCGATCTGCAGGGAAGGGTGAACCAGATAGTAAGCGGCGCCTCCGATTCCGTGTATCTCATGGTCTCGGGCATACCGCTAAAGATAAAATAGGGGGGAAGAGATGCCGGAACCGAAAGCGGCCTGTTCATGGAGCAGCGGCAAAGACAGCTGTCATGCCTGCTATAAGGCGATAAAAAGCGGATACAAGATCGCCTATCTTATGAATTTCGTTTCTCAGGAGTTCGGGAGAGTCAGCTTTCACGGCGTTGAGTCCGGATTAGTGAGGATGCAGGCCGAAGCAATGGGCATCCCTTTATTGCAGAAAGAGGTCATCAAGGCGGAGGGCGCCTACGAGAAGGTCTTCAGGGAGGGCCTGAGGTATTTGAAGGCTGAGGGCGTTGAGCATGTGATAGCAGGCGATATATTCCTGCTCGACGTCCAGAATTGGGTAGAGAAGATCTGCGAAGAGGAGGGATTGAAAGCGGTCGAGCCTCTATGGGGAGTTCCCTCAAAGGATATATTGACCGGCTTTGTCGATCTCGGTTTTAAGGCGGTCGTTACCGCGACCAAAGCGGAATTGCTGGGTGAGAGCTGGATCGGCCGCATAGTCGACGGGAGTTTTATAGATGATCTGGAGAAGGTCGGAGGTATCGATCTTTGCGGCGAGAACGGCGAATACCATACCTTCGTCTTTGACGGCCCGATCTTTAATAAGAGGATCGGGATCCGGCGCACCAAGAAGGTCCTGCGGAACAGTCATTGGTTCCTGGATATCGGGGAATACGTCCTGGAGCCGAAAGGAGAAAGATATGTCCTGCCGATTGGCGGATGAGGTCCTGGAAAAGATCGAACCGGTCGACGTGGCTTATTATGCCAAAGCGCAACGCCGGCTGGATAATCTGACTAAACCCAAAGGGAGTTTGGGGCGGTTGGAAGAGATAGCGGCGCGTATCGTCGCCATCTCCGGGAAACTGAAGCCTTCCCTGGAAAGAAAAGTGATATTCACGATGGCGGCGGATCATGGCGTATGCGAAGAGGGCATAAGCGCCTATCCGCAGGAAGTCACTCCGCAGATGGTGTATAATTTTTTAAGAGGGGGAGCCGGCATAAATGTTTTGGCAAGGCACGTCGGAGCCGAGGTCATCGTGGTTGATATGGGCGTCAAAGAAAAAATCTCCGCCGAAGGCCAAAAAAATTTCAAGGATAAGAAGGTCAATTTCGGGACGAGGAATTTCGTAAGAGAGCCGGCGATGACAGAAGAGGAAGCGCTCAAGGCCGTTATGGGCGGGATGGAGGCCTTTCAGGAAGCCTACGCGGATAAAGAGATCAATATCATAGGTGTCGGCGATATGGGGATCGGGAATACCACTTCCTCAAGCGCGATAGTCGCCGCCATAACAGGAGAGGATACGGCCCTGGTGACAGGCAGGGGCACCGGGATAGACGATATCTCTTATGGCCGTAAGATCGAAGCGATAAGAAAAGGCCTATCTTTACATAGACCGGATCCAAAAGACCCGATGGATGTCCTCTCCAAGGTGGGAGGGTTTGAGATAGGGGGAATAGCCGGCGTAATATTAGCCGCGGCGTCAAGAAAGGTCCCCGTCATGGTAGACGGTTTTATAGCGTCTTGCGGCGCGCTCATAGCGTTTGAGATATGCCGCAATGTGCGGGACTATATATTATTTGCCCATCAATCTATAGAAGCGGGTCAACTGGCCGTATTAAGACATATCGGCCAAAAGCCGTTATTGGATCTGGAGATGAGGCTCGGCGAAGGCACGGGAGCGGCTTTGGGGATCGGGATAGCTGAATCGGCCGTAAGGATATTCAATGAGATGGCGACATTCTCTGAGGCCGGAGTCTCGGAGGCCGAACCATGAGCGGTTTTTTAACAGCGTTACAATTTTTAACGGTTATACCCGTGAGGCCGAAGAGCGCCGCGACAGACAGAGACCTTGCGGGGTCAATGGCGTATTTTCCGTTGGTCGGCCTTCTGATAGGCGCGGCGCTGGCATTATTTTATAACATATTAAATCTGGTGTTTTCAGATCCGGTGACTTGCGCTTTTATACTGATCCTGAACGCCATGATCACGGGCGGGCTCCATATAGACGGCCTTATCGACACCTTTGACGGGATAGCCAGCGGCGCGGAAAAGAAGAGGATGCTTGAGATAATGCGCGAAGGCCGGCCGGGAGCCATAGGGATCGCCTCCGCCATACTTTTATTTTTAGCCAAATACTCGTTACTCGTCTCGTTACCGAAGGGTACCGTAGAGGTCTCATTGATCGCCATGACGACCCTGGGAAGATGGTCGCTTGTCGCTTCCTGCGGTCTATATCCGTATGCACGGGACGGCGAAGGGTTAGGCGGAAGGTTCATACGCGGTTTGACTTGGAAAGAAGGGTTTGCCTCGACGGCCTTCGCTTTGTTAGTCATGGCTTTTATATTCAGATCAAAGATATTTATATTAATACCGATCGTAGCCGTCCTTGTGGTCGGTTTTAATCTTTATTTTTGTAGAAAGATAGGCGGGATAACGGGCGATACGTTGGGCGCATTGAATGAGATAACGGAAGTGCTGACATTGGCTCTTGCGGTGGTCCTTATCTAAGATGAGACATTTTATCAAGGTAGTCATTCTGGCATTAGTATTCTCAATAAACGGCGGACTGCACGCGAAAGAATTAAGGATAATCTCAGTCACCCCCAGCACGACCGAGATAGCCTGCGCCGTCGGCCTGATCGACAACCTGGTCGGGGTCTCGACATTTTGCGATTATCCGCCCGAGGTCAAGAGCAAGGAGAAGGTCGGGTCCTTCAGTGAACCTAATATAGAGAAGATAGTGTTTCTGAAGCCGGACCTCGTGCTCGCGACCGGGCTTGAGCAGGCAGGCACGGTCCTTAAACTTAAAAAAATGAATGTCAACGTCTTTACCGTCGATCCCAGGAATTTCAAAGAGCTCTTCGCCTGTATCAGGGAGATAGGGGAGATCTGCGGCAGGCGGACCCAGGCCGCCGCCTTAATAGAAAGCATGAAGGGCACGCTCGCGCGGATCTCGGAGAAAGTCGATTTGATAAAACAGTCGGAGAGGCCGAAGGTCTATCTTGAGATCTGGCACGACCCTATCATGACGGTGGGAAAGGGATCTTTGGTAGATGAGATGATAACGATAGCAGGCGGCATTAACATCACCTCCGATGCGCCGAGGCCGTTTTCGCAGTTCAGTCCGGAATTGATCGTAGAAAGGAATCCGGACGTGATCATATTGGGCTATATGAATATGGGCGTCTCGGCGACAAAGGCCGTATCAAAGAGGCTGGGTTGGCATAATATAAACGCGGTAAGATACGGCAAGGTCTATGATGACATAGATTCCGATCTGCTCTTCCGGCCTGGCCCGCGCTTGGTCCGCGGGGCGGAAGAATTATACAAGAGGTTCTATAAGTAGATATGAAAATAGAAAGTGCGGTTGAGGGGTCAAAGGCAAGGGGCGCGAGGGCGATTGCGGCGCTTATGGTTATGTTGTTTTTTTTCGCGCTTATCTCTATTTACGCGGGCGCGGTCAAGTTCGGCTTATTTGAGATATTTGACCCCGCCAATAAGGAGATACTCAATATCAGGCTGGCGCGCCTGCTTATGGCGGTCAT